>SMVT01000094.1 GCA_004357365.1 Nitrospina sp. | reverse complement strand
GCAACCGCATGTACGAATTTTTTGAGCGGCTGGTCGGCTTAGCCCTGCCGCGGGTGAGAGACTTCAAAGGCCTGTCGGTCAAGGCGTTCGACGGCCGGGGCAACTACACGCTGGGCCTCAAGGAACAACTGATTTTCCCGGAGATCAATTTTGACAAGATCGAGCATATCAAGGGAATGAACATAACCATCTGCACCTCCGCGCAAACCGATGAAGCGGGGAAGGTGTTGCTGAAATCAATGGGGTTTCCGTTCCGGAATTGACCGGAAGGAACCCGGAGTGAATTATGGCCAAGAAATGTTTAATCGCCAAAGCCAATCGGAAGCCGAAGTTCAAGGTTCGGGCATACAACCGCTGTCCCGTGTGTGGCCGGCCGCGCGCCTTCCTGAGAAAGTTCGGGTTGTGCCGCATTTGTTTCCGGACGCGGGCGCTACTGGGGGAAATTCCCGGAGTGACCAAGGCCAGTTGGTAAACGTAAGACTTATCAGGAAACGGATTTTCATATGTCGATGACCGATCCCATAGCGGATTTATTTACACGAATCAGGAACGGCATTCAGGCCGAGCACCCGAAGGTGGATATCCCCAATTCCCGGATGAAAATCCGGATTGTGGAAATTCTACGCGACGAGGGGTTCATCAAGGATTTCAAGGTGGCCGAGGACAACAAGCAGGGATGGCTCCGGATTTACCTGAAGTATAAAGAAGGCGAACCGGCCATTCACGGCATCAAGCGCATCAGCAAGCCGGGGCGGCGGGTCTATGTCAACAAGGATAAGGTGCCCCGCGTGTTGAACGGGTTGGGAGTCGCCATTGTCTCCACCTCGTCCGGTGTGATCACCGACGGCCTCTGCCGCGAAAAAGGGGTCGGGGGCGAAGTGTTGGGTTACATTTGGTAAGGAAGAAGAAATGTCACGAGTCGGTAAAAAACCCATAGCCGTTCCCTCCGGAGTGGAAGTCAAAATCGAGGGCTCCCGGGTGCGCGTCAAAGGGTCCAAGGGCGAGCTCGAGCGCGAGTTCGACTCCAACATGAAAATCGAGGCCCAGGATGGGCAGATCGTCGTGACCCGGCCGGACGACAAACGGACCAACCGCGCCCTGCATGGTTTGACCCGGGCGTTGCTCAACAACATGGTGACCGGTGTTTCCGAAGGATTTTTAAAACAGCTCAATATCGTGGGCGTCGGGTATAAAGTGGATTTAAAGGGAAGGGACCTGGTGATGCAACTGGGGTTCTCGCATCCCGTCAATTATACCGCGCCGAAGGGTATCGAATTCGAAGTCGATTCCAAAGCCAACACCATCAAGATCAAGGGAATCGATAAACAGCAAGTCGGGCAGGTGTCCGCCGAAATCCGGAAGTTCCGTCCCCCGGAGCCGTACAAAGGCAAAGGGGTGATGTATGCCGACGAACGCATCCGGAGAAAAGCGGGTAAAACGGCCGGGACAGCAGGTGCATAAGGTTCACAGGATATGAAAACGACACTGCGCCGAAGACTCAGACTCCATCGCAAACAGCGCGTGAAGACCAAAACCCAGCGCCATCCGGAAAAACTGCGTTTGACGGTGTTTAAAAGTGCAAAGCATATTTATGCGCAGATCGTCAACGATCAGGAGCGCAAAACCCTGGTGTCGGAATCCACCGCGTCCCAGGTGTTCAAAAAACAGATGAAGTACGGAGGCAACGTCAAAGCCGCCGGGCTGGTGGGTTCCATGCTGGGCGAAAAGGCCGCGCAGGCGGGAATCAAGGAAGTGTATTACGACCGCAATGGATTCATCTATGCCGGACGCGTCAAGGCGCTGGCCGATGCGGTGCGTGAAAAGGGAGTCAAATTTTAAGGCCACTGGGTGAAATGCCGCCCGGTGAACAGGAGGAAGATCGTTGAAGGATCGAGCCGCAAAACCTCAGGACCTGGTAGATAAAGTCGTCAAGATCAAACGCGTCTCCAAAGTCGTCAAAGGCGGACGCCGATTCAGCTTCAGCGCGCTGGTGGTCGTGGGAGACCGCGAAGGCAAGGTGGGCTGGGGTCTCGGCAAAGCCAATGAAGTGCCGGAAGCGATTCGGAAAGGGATTGACAAGGCCAAGAAAAACCAGGTCTCGGTGCCGCTGGACGGGTCCACCATACCGCATGAAATCATCGGGCAGTTTGGGTCCGGACGCGTCCTGTTGAAACCGGCGTCCCGGGGAACCGGGCTGATCGCCGGCGGTGCGGTGCGCGCGGTTCTGGAAGCCGTCGGGGTCAAGGACATCCTGACCAAGTGTATTCGCACCAACAATCCGCACAACGTGGTCAAGGCCACTATCAATGGATTGGTTTCCCTGCGCAACGCGGAGCAGTACTCCAAAGCGCGGGGAAAGACAGTGGAGTCGCATTCCTCCTCATGAACCGAATGAGATTGAATAGAACATGATCACCTTATCCAATTTAAAAAATAATCCCGGAGCCCGGAAAAACCCGAAGCGGGTGGGACGCGGCATTGGGTCCGGCACTGGCAAAACCTGCGGACGCGGCCAGAAAGGTCAGAAAAGCCGTTCCGGCGGCAATCCGCATCCCTGGTTTGAAGGCGGACAGATGCCTCTGCAACGGCGTCTGCCCAAACGCGGATTCACCAATATTTTCAAGAAGAGTTACGACCTGGTGAGCCTGAAATCCCTGGCCGGCCTGAAAGTTGACGGCCCGGTTACGCCTCAGGTGTTGAAGGACCAGGGATTGATTCGAGATGCCGGGGCGGTCAAAGTGCTGGGCGATGGCGAGCTGGCCGGGGCGGTCGAGGTTCATGCCCACAAGTTCAGCCAATCGGCCAAAGAGAAAATCGAAAAATCCGGGGGAAAGGTTGTAGTCCTTTAAATGAGCGGCGCGGAGGCCATCGGCAACTTATTTAAAATTCCCGAACTCAAGCGGCGGATCCTGTTCACTCTGGGGGTGCTGATTGTTTACAGGATCGGCGCCCACATTCCGACTCCGGGAATCGACAGCGCGGCGCTGGCCGAATTGTTTGCCCAGACCAAAGGCACCATTCTGGGCATGTTCGATATGTTTTCTGGCGGCGCGTTGAGCCGGTTGACGATTTTTGCGCTGGGGATCATGCCCTACATCAGCGCTTCCATAATTTTGCAGTTGATGACCATCGTGTCGCCGCATCTGGCGCAACTGAAAAAGGAAGGCGAGCAGGGCCAGAAAATAATTACGCAGTATACCCGATACGGCACCATCGTCATCAGCCTGATTCAGGGAACCGGGATCAGCATCGGACTGGAAGCGATGACCAGCCCCGGCAGCGGATTGCCGATCGTGCCGGACCCCGGTTGGGATTTCCGGTTGATGGCCATCTTGACACTGACCGCAGGCACGGCGTTTATCATGTGGCTGGGGGAACAGATTACGGAACGGGGGATCGGCAACGGTATTTCGCTGATCATTTTCGCCGGCATCGTGGCCGGGGCGCCCTCGGCGGTGTTCATGTCCATGGACCTGATGGGCACCGGCGAGTTGTCCATTCTGGTGGTTCTGTTCCTGTTGGTAGTAATGTTCGCGGTGGTCGGGGCCATCGTGTTCACCGAGGGAGGACAACGGCGGATTCCCGTCCAATATGCCAAGCGGATGGTCGGGCGTAAAATGATGGGCGGGCAAAGCACCCATCTGCCCTTGAAGGTCAATACCTCCGGGGTGATTCCGCCGATTTTCGCGTCGTCGATCATTATGTTGCCGGCGACCATGGCGCAGTTTATCGACAACCCCTGGATGCAACAGTTTTCGGCCCTGATGACGCCGGGGACGCCGGTTTACAGCCTGTTTTTCGTCAGTGCGATATTTTTCTTTTGTTATTTTTATACGGCCGTTATTTTCAACCCCACGGATGTGGCGGACAACATGAAAAAGAACGGCGGCTTTATTCCGGGAATCCGACCCGGTCCCAAAACCGCTGATTATATTGATCGGATTTTATCGAGGTTGACCTTTTACGGAGCCATGTATCTATCTTTTGTCTGTATTTTGCCGGATTATCTGATAAAATACTTCAACATTCCGTTCTATTTCGGCGGTACAAGCCTGCTTATCGTCGTGGGAGTGTCCCTCGATACCATGCAACAAATTGAATCCCACTTGGTCATGCGAAACTACGACGGGTTTTTGAAAAAGGGGAGGATACGAGGTCGCCGAGGCTGATCGATGAGGTTGATATTGCTAGGCCCCCCCGGTTCCGGAAAAGGAACCCAGGCCAATTTGCTTCAGGATAAGTTCAACATCCCGAAAATCTCGACGGGAGATATCCTGAGAGCTGCAGTGAAAGACAACACGGACCTGGGAAAACAGGCCAAGCGCTTTATGGAACAAGGGGAATTGGTCCCCGATGAAATTGTTATCGGTTTGATTAAAGAACGCATTGTGGCGCCCGATTGCGAAGCCGGATACATTCTCGACGGGTTCCCCAGAACCATTCTCCAAGCCGAAAAACTGGAGGAAACCCTGGCGGCGATGGATCAGGAAATCGATTCGGTAGTGGATCTGGAAGTCGACCCGGAAGAATTGCTGGTTCGGCTGATCGGTCGCAGTACCTGTAAGAATTGTGGCGCCATGTTTCATCAGACCTCGCATCCGCCGAAGGTGGCAGGGGTTTGCGATGAGTGTGGCGGGGAGCTGTATCAGCGGCCCGACGATAACGAGGAGACGATCGTTAAGCGACTGGAGGTTTACAACAAGGAAACGGCTCCCCTCAAGGACTTTTACCGCGAGCAGGGGAAATTGAAATCCGTTCAGGGATGCGGCGGAATGGGGGACATTTTCTCCAAACTGTGCGATCTGGTGACTTGAAGATGTCCAAAGAAGAAGCCATAGAAGTCGAAGGGACCGTTATGGAGCCGTTGCCCAACGCCATGTTTCGCGTGGAGTTGGAAAACGGGCACAAAATCCTGGCACATATCTCCGGGAAAATGCGGATGCATTTCATCCGAATCCTGTCCGGAGACAAAGTCAAAGTGCAATTATCTCCTTACGATTTAACACGCGGCCGTATCACGTATCGCTATAAATAAATAAGAAGGTGAACCATGAAAGTCAGATCATCCGTGAAGCCCATATGTATTAAATGCAAAGTGATCCGCCGGCGGGGCGTGGTGCGGGTGATTTGTGAAAATCCCAAGCACAAACAAAGGCAGGGATAACAATTACCCCCAGGTGTAGAAAGGAAATAGCGTGGCACGTATTGCAGGCGTAGACATTCCGCGGGATAAAAGAGCGTTAGTCGCCTTGACGTATATTTACGGCGTCGGAGCTACCACATCCGCGAAAATTCTGGAAAAAGCGGAAATTCCCCCGGAAGTGCGAATCAAGGATATGACCGAAGAACAGGTCGCCAAAGTCCGCTCCATTATCGAAAAGGAATATGAAGTGGAAGGGGATATGCGCCGCGCTGTCAATATGAATATGAAACGGTTGATGGACATCGGCTCTTACCGGGGCCTGCGCCACCGCAGAGGCCTGCCGGTCCGGGGTCAGCGCACCCACACCAACGCCCGCACCCGTAAGGGACCGCGCAAGGTGGGGGGCGCCAAGTCCAAATCCAAAAAATAAGTAAAGAAGGAATCCATGGAAAAGAAATCCAAAACCGGAAAAAAGAAAAGCAAGACAGCTCCCGAAAGCGGCATCGCACATATCCGGGCCACGTTCAACAATACCATCGTGACCATCAGCGATCTTTCGGGGAACGTTGTGTCCTGGTCCAGTGCCGGAGCACAGGGCTTCAAGGGATCGCGCAAAAGCACACCCTTCGCGGCCCAGGTCGCCGCTGAGAAAGCCGCCATCAAGGCCCGGGATATGGGAATGAGAAAACTGGAAGTTCATGTCAAAGGACCGGGGGCCGGCAGGGAGTCGGCCATTCGGTCATTGCAGGCGGCGGGAATGGAGATTTCCGTCATTCGCGACAAAACCCCCATTCCGCATAACGGTTGCCGCCCGCGCAAGCGCAGACGCGTGTAATTTTTTTAAATAAAAAGGAGTATCAGGTTTGGCAAGATATACCGATTCAGTATGCCGGCTTTGCCGGAGAGAAGGCGAAAAACTGTTTTTGAAGGCGAGCCGGTGTGAAACGCCCAAGTGCGCCATCGATAAAAGAGCGTACGCTCCCGGCCAGCACGGTCAGGGCCGCACCAAGTTTTCCGAATACGGCGTTCAGCTGAGGGAAAAACAGAAAGTGCGCCGCATTTACGGAGTCCTGGAAAAACAGTTTAGAAAATATTTTAAAATGGCGGACCGGAAGAAGGGGGTCACCGGGGAAAACCTCCTTCAATTGTTGGAAATGAGGTTTGATAACGTCATTTATCGAATGGGTTTGGCTGGCTCCAGAAGCGCCGCCCGACAACTGGTTCGCCATCGGTTCTTTACGATCAATGGAAGAAAAGTGAATGTGCCCTCCTATATTGTGAAACAAGGAGACGTGATCGCGCCCGTTTCAAGCAAGGTGGCAAAATTTCCGATCAAAACTGCTTTAGAAAACATCAAAGGCAAAACCCTCCCTTCCTGGCTGACGTTCGATGCCGATAAAAAGGAAGGAGTGGTGCAATCCCCCGCAAACCGGGAGGATATCACCTTGCCTGTTCAAGAACAATTGATTGTCGAACTCTATTCGCGTTAATTGTCCCCCACAGACGGCATTAAATAATCATTCGGCACATCTTCTGAGTGCCAACAAAGACTCAATCGGAGGATTGATTTCATGGTGATGCAAGGCATCGTTAAACCCAAACGACTCGATTTTGATAAAAAAACCAAAACCGATCATTACGCTAAATTCCGGGCGGGACCTTTCGAGCGGGGATATGGAGTGACCGTCGGGAACTCGCTCCGGCGTATGCTGCTTTCCTCCCTTCAGGGCGCTTCCATTATCGGAGCGAAATTCGAGGGAATTTATCACGAGTTCTCTTCCCTCCCCGGCGTGATGGAGGATATCAGCGAGATCATTCTCAATCTCAAGCAATTGAAGCTCAAAATGAGCGGCCAGGCCGACCAAAAGAGAATGTATCTGAAGAAAAGCGGCACCGGCCAGGTCGTCGCCAGCGATTTTGAAAGTGATCCCGATATCGAAATTCTCAATCCGGATCACCTGATTGCGGCCCTCGATAAAACCGGCGCGCTGGATCTGGAAGTGATCGTTAAAAGAGGCCGGGGCTATGTTCCCGCAGACCGGCATGATCTGACTGCCGAATCGGTGCAGATGATTCCCGTCGACGCGCTGTTCTCGCCCATCGAAAAAGTGAACTACACGGTCGAGAAAACCCGCGTCGGACAATCCTCCGACTTCGACGCGTTGGTCATGGAATTGTGGACCGACGGCAGTATCTCTCCGGAAGACGCCGTGGCCCATGCCGCAAAAATCGTCAAGGATCATATGCAGATTTTCATCAACTTTGATGAAGAGCCCGAGCAGGTCCAGCCACAAGTGGACGAGAAGAAACTCAAAATGATCACCAACCTGGCTAAAAGTGTGGAAGAGCTGGAACTGTCGGTGCGTTCCTACAACTGCCTCAAGAACGCCAATATCCAGACCATTTCCGAGCTCGTGCAGAAAGGCGACGGCGAAATGCTGAAAACCCGGAATTTCGGACGCAAGTCCCTGAACGAGATCAAAGAGATTCTTGAGGAAATGGGATTGCACTTGGGAATGAAGCTCGAAGAGGACGATCTCAAACAGATCGCCACCGCACGCAAGAAAAAAGAAATGGAAACTGATACCGCCGATCTCAACGGCTAGCGCATCGAATCTGGAAGGATAGCAGGGAAAACTCATGCGACATTTGAAATCAGGCCGAAAACTGGGTCGGACCTCGGCTCATCGCAAAGCGCTATTCCGGAACATGGTTACCGCCCTGATCCGACGGGAACGGATCCGCACCACCCTCGCTAAAGCCAAGGAGTTGCGGAGCCACGTGGAAAAAACGATCACCCTCGGAAAAAAGGGAACCCTGCATGCCAAACGTCTGGCTCGCAAAGTGGTCATCGAAAAGGACGCGTTTCTCAAATTGTTCGGCCCGCTGTCCGAGCGGTACGCCCAGCGCAACGGCGGCTACACGCGCATCATCAAAATCGGCAACCGGCTGGGGGATGACGCTCCCATGGCGTTCATCGAGCTGGTAGACCGGGAAGGCGAAGCGCCGGCGCCCAAGGAGAAGGCCGGGAAAAAAGCCGCTCCCAAAAAGGACACCGCCAAAAAAGCCGATAAAAAAGCAGAAGCCAAACCGGAGAAAGACAAGCAAGCGGCCAAGAAAACCGAAATCAAAAAGAAACCGGTCGAAGCCAAAAAAGAAGACAAGAAAAAAACGGACACCAAAAAAGCCGCCGACACCAAAAAAGCGGCCGCCAAAAAGGCCGCACCGAAAAATAAAAAGTCCGGCGACAAAAAATAATAAACCGTATTGTTCATCAACCCCAACTGAGAACCTATCCTCTCGGCTGGGGTTTTTTGTTGGGAAGAGGAGACCGTTGGTTTTGTCGGCCTGAGTAAGATGGGTCTCAGGCTGTGGCCGCCTGGAGAGGACGGACTGTGCTCTTAGCGGGCACGTCCCGGTTGGGCTGGACCTTGAATCGGAAATTGGTGTTCTCCCTGATCCACGCCATCAGATCATCGTACGATTTGAAATGCTCCGTAAACCCGTAGTCGTCTCCGGTGTATTCGCAGGTTTCGATGCTGTGTTCCCGGCAAATATAGGGTCGGGTTTCATAGATGGCGCATTTGTTTTCCGGAGTGAGAAATCCGCACACCGTATCCACCATGAGGTACCAGGCCTTCCGGTAAATATAAATGGAGACGCCCTTGTGCGCGATCTGCCACAACATGGCTTCGTGATCCTTGCGGGTTTCGGGTGCGTCTATTTCAACGGAAAAATAGGTGCAACATTTCGCCGGCAGGCAATTTTTACATTGATCCCAGGGATTTTTGATTTTTTTCTTGCTCATAAATGTTCCTGTCCTTGAGGAGGTCAGCGGTAAGTTTTCCAGATCGTTGCAAACTCCTTCATGCTAGTTGTCTCTGCCGCTGAAGGCAAGCAGTTTAAGGGTTTTTTTGGATGCGCGGGAAGCTTTCGATGCACGCTGGGTGGATTTTTGAAAGGCCGGCAGGATCAATCGGACCGGTAACAACGTCTGCCGGTCTCAAGGCCGAACCAACGCCCGATGCGCCGTCGGGTTGCGCGTGTCGAACCGGTAGAGTCCTTCCTCCCGGGCCGCGCGGACCGTCTCCTGCTGTTCGGTTTCCGTGGTCCGCCGGTTGATTCCATGGTAACGATTCGGCGTCACCTTCCCCGCCGGGCGGTACTGGTCCATGATGTTGATATACGTATGCGGCGATACCTCCTGCGCCAGAAACCGCATGATGCGGCGCGAATCCTCCGCATTGTCCGGCATCACCAGATGACGCACCAGCACGCCGCGTTTCGCCAGACCGTTTTCGTCGAATACCAGATCGCCCACCTGCTGCTGCATTTCTCGGATAACCGCCCGCGCCGCCTGCGGATATTTTTTAGCCTTCAGATATTCTGCCGACAACCCCTCGTCCCAGTACTTGAAATCCGGCATGTAGATGTCCACCACGCCGTCCATCAACCGGAGGCTCTCCAGCGAATCGTACGCACCGGTGTTGTACACCAGCGGCAGTCTGAGACCCATCTGCACCGCGAGGGGCAAAGCCTCCAGTATCTGCGGCACCACATGTTCCGGCGTCACGAAATTGATGTTATGACAGCCCCGCTCCTGCAACTCGAGCATCATCTGCGCCAGCGTCTCCGGTCGCGCCTCCACTCCATCGCGGTGCTGGCTGATATCGTAATTCTGGCAAAACACGCACTTCAAATTACACATCGAGAAAAAGATAGTGCCGCTCCCGTTCCAGCCGCGCAGGCAGTCCTCCTCGCCGAAATGCGGGAAGTGGCTCGACACCCAGGCATAGCGTCCGGTCTTGCACAAGGCCCATTCGTCGTTGAGGCGGTCCACCTCGCAGTCGCGCGGGCACACCTTGCAACTCTTCAGGTGCTTAAGACCCTCCCGCGACCGGCGGTACAGCTCCCCCGTCCGGAACAGCTTCATATATGCCGGCTCGAAATCCTCGGAGTTGATTTGAAATGTGGGGGCCGCTGCACTCATAGTCGTTTTTAAAATGGGGATGACCTCTGATTCCCCTATCATATAAGGTTTCCCTTTGGACTGCCACCCCTACAAACGGCTTAACCATAAAGCGGTGAGGGTACAGCATTTTCCGTCCCGTTCCACCCGGCCGCGCACGATGTACGGCCCCCGGTCGTGGATGAGCACGCCGAACTGATGGTAAATCTTCGGAAACAGCGTCACCTCGAAACACGCCGTCGGGTCCTCCAGCGTCATGAACTTCATCAGCTCCCGCTTGACCGTGCGCGTCCGCTTGGCGGTGATCATCCAGCCGACCAGCGTCACCAGCCGCCCGGCGTGTTGGGACAGATCCCGCGCCGCGATGATGGGCAGCACCGAACGCGGCCAAGTACGACGCGTTCCCAATCCGGCTTCGGACACCGTGAGCCCGCTGCCCGCAACCTCCACGCCGTACAGGGCCAGCAGATGCTCCGACACTGTCAGGTCCAGACACTCCAGCTCCGCCCACAGTTTTTCCTGCCGACTGTACTGCGGCACCCGCATACTACTGAACCTGTCCCCCTCTCCCCCTCTGGGGAGCACCCACGGGGTGACGGGCTGGGGTGAGGGGTGGTTGCGCTCCTCTCTTTTAAAGGGGGCCGGGGGAATTTTTAACGTGACGTTGGGAACGTTCCACAATTGCTGAAACGTCTGTTGACCATCGCAGGTGAAATGTTTTATCCGCATCGCTGACTTCATGATCAACTTCAACTGCCACAGCAGTTGCGGGCGTGACGGCCCCGGGCCACGCCCGGAGGAAATTTCGCGTTGCGCCCGGTGATTCGAGTTGCCGGAGGGAAGGTCAGCCCTTTGCGTGTGGAGGCACTCCACCGTATCCATCGCACCGCAGCGGATGAGAGATTCCGCCTCGCTTTCGCCGATGTCCACCCGCGACAGAAAATCCTCCAGCGACGCATAGGGTCTGTTCTTACGTTGCTCCAGGATGGAGTCAATGGTGTTCCGGCTCAGATGCTTCACCTGCATCAACCCCACACGCACCCGGCTACGCCTGGAGGAAATATTGGGTTGCGCTTGGCGATGTGAGTTGCAGGATAAAGGAGCCCCCCCTTGTAAAGGGGGCTGGGGGGATTCTTCCCTTGACCCCTCTCCCCCAAGGGGAGAGGGGTGGGGTGAGGGGGGTGTTGTCGACGCAATAAACCGATATTCGCTCTCATTGATGTCCGGTGGCAGGAGGGTGAGGCCCAGCCGCCGCGCTTCCTCGACGTAGGCGCAGGTGTCGTAAAACCCGCCTTGATTCGACAGCACCGCCGCCATGAACTCCGCCGGGTAATGCGCCTTCAGCCAGGCGGTCTGGTACGAGACCCGTGCGAACGAGGCGCTGTGCGCCTTGCAGAAGGCGTAGCCCGCGAAGCCCTCCATCTGCCGCCACAGCTCCTGCGCGATGTCCGGCGTCACGCCGTTTGCCAGCGCGCCGGTGACGAACCGTTCCCGGTAGTTTTCCATCGCCTCCCAGTCGCGTTTCTTGCTCATGCACTTGCGCAGTCCCTCGGCCTCGCCCAGCGACATGCCGGCGATGGCGTGGGCGACCTTGATCACGTCTTCCTGGTAGATCATGACGCCGAAGGTCTCGTTCAGAATCGGCTCCAGTTTCGGATGCAGATAGCGGACGGCCTCCCTGCCGTTGTGGCGGTCGATGAACGCCTTCATCATGCCGCTGTCGGAGACGCCGGGACGGATGATGGAGCTCGCCGCCGTCAGCATCTCGAACGTCTCCACGCCCAGCTTCTGGAGCAGGTTGCGCATGCCCGGCGACTCGATGTAGAAACAGCCGATGGTCCGCCCCGCCTTCACCAGCGCACGGGTTTTCGGGTCGGTCACGGGATCCATGCAGTTGAAGTCGATAGTGACCCCATAATTGGCCTGCACGTCCTTGACCGTGTCCGACAGCACCGCCAGTCCCTTCTGCGCCAGGAGGTCGATCTTGAGCAGGCCCATGTCCTCCACCGGGTACATGTCGTATTGCGTCACGGCGAATCCCTTCGGCGTCTTCTGCAAGGGGATGAAGTCGGTGATCGGCAACGGGCTGATGACGATGCCGCCGCAGTGGATGGACAGATGGCGCGGGAACCCCTCGATGCGGCGGCTCAGCTCGAGGATCGTGCGGTACGGTTCATCTTCCGTAGGTAGATGACGGCATTCCGGCACGGTTTCCCGCACCGTTTCCAACTCCGCCAGGCTGGAGAAATGCGGCAGGGTTCGGGTGAACGCGTCGATCTCCGGCACCGGCACGCCCAGCGCCTTGCCCACCTCGCGGATCAGCGAGCGGCTCCGGAAATGCACGTGGGTGGAGATCAGCGCCACGTGCTCGTGCCCGTAGGTGTCGAACACGTAATCCAGCATTTCGTCGCGCCGGTTCCAGGGGAAGTCGATGTCGATGTCCGGGTAGTCCGACCGCTCCAGGCTGAGGAAGCGCTCGAAGTACAGGTTGTAGCGGAGGGGGTCGACCTCGGTGATGTTGAGGGTGCGGCAGACCAGGCTGTTGGCGGCGGAGCCCCGCCCCACCGTCGGAATGCCGCGCGCCGCCGCCTCGCGCACGATGTCCCACACGATCAGAAAATACGGCTCCAGCTTCAGCCGGTGGATCACTGCCAGCTCGTTTTCCAGGCGGACTCGCGCGGCGTCCCGTGCGGTACCGGAATACTGCCGGCGCATACCTTCATGAGACAGCCGCCGCAGGAGGGAGGCGGCGGTTTCGTCCGCCGGCAGGTCGAAGGGGGGCAGTTTGGTCCGCCCCAGCTCCAGCGAGACGTCGCATCGCTCGGCGATGCGAAGAGTATTGTGGACCGCTTCGGGAATATCATCAAACAGGCGCGCCATTTCGGCGGGCGGTTTCAGCCAGGCGTCCGGCGAGGCCGCCGCTCCCGGTGGCAGGGTGTGAACGGTGGTGTTGGTGCGGATGGCGGAGAGCAGGCGGTGCACCTGCCAGTCCTTCGGCCGAATGAAAAACACCCGGTTGGTTGCGACCACCGGCAGGCCGCGTTTTTGGGCGAAGGCGAGCAGACGCCAGTCCCGCCAGCGTGACGCTGGACCCCGCTTGTGAGCGTTTGGATTGCGCCCGATGATGTGGGTTGCAGGATTCGGTATTAGCCGTTTGCGTGTGGAGGCACTCCACCGGTGGTCGTGCGCCGTCAGCTCGGCGTAGAGGTTCCCGCCGCCCCGGGCGCGGGCGATGGTGTCGAGCAAATGCCGGTCCGGCGAGAGGATGATGACGTCGTCCGAGCAGGCCCTGAGGCGGTCACCCAGGGAGAATTCAGCCAGCGTGACGCTGGACCCCGCTTGTGAGCGTTTGGATTGCGCCCGATGATGTGGGTTGCAGGATTCAGTATCAGCCGTTTGCGTCTGGAGACACTCCAGGTGGCGGTCGGTGATGATGCGGCACAGTTCGCCGAACCCTTTCAGATTTTTAGCTAATAGGACAGCTCGCTGTGGGGACATGAGATCCGCTGTCTCCGGTTGATCCACCTCTACGCCGAAGATGGGACGAATGCCGGCTGTGCGGGCGGCCTGCTGGAAGGGCACCGCGCCGTACAGGCCGTTGGTATCCGTGAGGGCCAGGGCGGGGCCGGGCATGCGCCGGGCGGCCGCGACCAGGGCGTCGATGCGGTCGGCGCCGGCGAGAAAGGAATAGTGGCTGTGGCAGTTCAGATGGATGAACACGATAGCGAATAAAAAGCGAAAATAAGGATCAAAAAAAATGCGGTTCACGAATGGATTGAATTAGTGTTATAATAATCAAACTTGCCATGGCAAGTCAAGCACCCCTTCACGATGCCATCCGAACGGTTCCATCCAGGGAACCACAAGCGAGAAAAAATATTGACAAATAGGAAATAAGCGTTTAGTTTAGAAAAGAACCCCCAAGAAGTAGAGCTTCCTAAAGCCTCTGAAATCAATTAAATATCCAGAAAATTCTGCAAATGGTTTGAGATAAACAGAGCCTCTTTGGGGGATTCTGAGACATCTTCAACAACCCACTCAAAATCAAAAACAGAATAACCAGCAACCACAATCCATCCATCCATCTAACCTTTTACCCAACCACCACACATGAGTGAGACAACGCAACCACCCACAACCAACATTGAGGAATTAAAGGCAAAGACCATCTCCGACCTGACCGGTATTGCCAAGACCCTTAAGATTCAAGGTCATAGCAGTTTGAAGAAGCAGGATTTAATTTTCAAGATACTCCAGGCCCAGATCGAAAAAGACGGTCTGATGTTCGGCCAAGGGGTGTTGGAAATCCTGCCGGACGGCTTCGGATTTCTGCGCGCGCCGGCCTATAACTATCTGCCGGGACCGGACGACATTTATGTTTCGCCCTCGCAGATACGCCGTTTCGACATGCATACCGGAGACACGATCTCCGGCCAGATTCGCCCGCCCAAGGAAAACGAGCGGTATTTCGCGTTGTTGAAGGTGGAGGCCATCAACTTTGAAAATCCGGACAAGACCAAGGACAAGATTCTGTTCGATAACCTGACGCCGTTGTATCCCGATGAACGCCTGCGTCTGGAAACGCCGAACGGCAAGGATTACAGCGCGCGCATCATGGATTTGATGACGCCGATCGGTAAAGGCCAACGTGGCCTGATCGTGGCACCGCCAAGGACCGGTAAAACCATGCTGTTGCAATCGATCGCCAACAGCATCAGCACCAATTATCCGGAAGGGGTTCTCATTGTATTGTTGATTGACGAGTGTCCCGAAGAAGTAACGGATATGCAACGGTCGGTAAAGGGCGAGACCATCAGCTCCACCTTCGACGAGCCGGCCCAGCGCCACGTCCAGGTCGCCGAAATGGTGATCGAAAAGGCCAAGCGGCTGGTCGAGCACAAGAAGGACGTGGTGATCCTGCTGGACAGCATCACCCGCCTGGCACGGGCCTACAACGCCATCGTGCCGCCCAGCGGCAAGGTGCTTTCCGGCGGTGTCGATTCCAATGCCCTGCAGAGGCCCAAGCGGTTCTTCGGCGCCGCCCGGAATCTGGAGGAAGGCGGCAGTTTGACCATCATCGCCACCGCGCTGGTGGATACCGGAAGCCGCATGGACGACGTCATCTTTGAGGAGTTCAAGGGCACCGGTAACTTGGAAATCGTGCTCGACCGGAAGCTCGCGGACAAGCGGACTTTCCCGTCGATCGATATCAACCGGTCCGGCACCCGGAAAGAGGAGTTGCTTATAGAGGAGGAGGAACTGCAACGGATCTGGTTGCTTAGAAAGGTTTTGCTCCCCATGGGCATCCATGATACGATGGACCTCCTCCTCCAGAGAATGAAGGAAACCAAGACCAACGCCGAGTTTATTCAATCGATGAACTCCTGATATTTCAGTGCGTTAGAGAGGTTCCAGCGGTTATGAAAACTGAGATTCATCCGGAATATAACAAGACCACCTTTGTGTGCTCGTGCGGCAACACAGTGGTGGTTCGGTCCACCGTCAAGGACATGCACCTTGAAATCTGCTCCGCCTGCCATCCGTTCTTCACCGGCAAGCAGAAGCTGGTGGACAGTGCCGGCCGGATCGAAAAATTCACCCGCAAATACAAGAAGGCCCAGGCGGCGAAAGAAGCCCAAGAGGCCCCGGAACCAGCTCCCAATTAGCTTCCCCCCTTTCCCCTGTTTCGACACCTGCAGTCCCTTTTATTCACACGTATTTTAGATGACAGTTGCGTTCGACGAACCGGTATTTCCCATGTTTGATCAATTGGATGAAATCGAAAAGCGATACGAGAAGCTCAATCAATTGATGAGCGATCCCAAAATCATCCAGCGGCAGACGGAGTTCCAGAAGCTGGCCAAGGAGCAGTCCGAGATTTCCCAAGTCGTCAAGGAATTCCGGAAATGGAAAAAGAACGCGCGTGAATTGGAGGAGAATCAAAAAATCCTGAAAGAGGAGCAGGACGCTGAACTGCGCGATATGGCCCGGGAGGAAGTCGAAACCCTGCAACAGGAAAAAGAAAAGAATGAAACCCAGCTGAAATTTCTGCTCCTTCCCAAAGATCCGCGCGATGCTAAAAACGTTATCATGGAAATCCGCGCGGGCACCGGGGGAGACGAGGCGGGTTTGTTCTGCGCCGATCTATTTCGGATGTATTCGCGGTATGCGGAAATCGTGAAATGGAAGATCGAGATCATAACCAGTAGTGAGACCGGGGTCGGCGGACTCAAGGAAGTGATCTGCAATATCCAGGGCAAGGGGGTGTTCAGCAAACTCAAGTATGAGGCGGGAACCCACCGGGTGCAACGGGTGCCGGCCACCGAAACGCAGGGACGCATTCATACCTCGGCAGTGACCGTGGCAATTTTGCCCGAGGCGGAAGAAGTGGATATCCAGATCAATCCGGTGGATTTGAAAGTGGACGTTTACCGGTCTTCCGGCCCCGGCGGCCAGAGCGTCAACACCACCGATTCGGCTGTACGCAGCACCCACCTTCCCAGCGGGATCGTCGTGACTTTCCAGGATGAAAAGTCGCAACACAAAAGCAAGGACAAATCGATGAAGGTCCTGCGAGCCCTTATATACGACGAGGAACAACGCAAACAGCAG
>SMVT01000093.1 GCA_004357365.1 Nitrospina sp. | reverse complement strand
CTTTATCCGATTTAATTTTGGCGCAGGCGTTTCGGGTATCCACCACCAGATTCGATTGCCGGACGATGGCTTCATAATCGTATTCCGAGTGATCGGTCAGAATCACCGTGACGTCGAACCGGCTGAGGTTTTCAAGAGGCACTCGTTGTTTGCCGAAAAACTGCGGATACTCCCGTTTCGTTCCGATGGTTTCGATGTAAGGGTCGTGGAAGTCCACTTGAGCTCCATATTGTAACAACAGCTCCATAATTCTGTAACTGGGAGATTCGCGGTCATCGTCGATATTTTTTTTGTAGGCGAAGCCGAGGATCAGCACCCGGCTCTCTTTGAGGCTGATGCCTTTGTCGTTCAACGCCAGCAATATTTTTTTCACGACGTATTCCGGCATGCCCACGTTGATCTCGCCCGCCAGCTCTATAAAGCGGGTGGTGATGCCGTATTCCCGCGCCTTCCACGTCAGATAAAACGGGTCGATGGGAATGCAATGCCCGCCCAGGCCCGGGCCGGGATAAAACGGCATGTAGCCGAAAGGTTTCGTGCTGGCCGCCTGGATCACCTCCCAGATGTCGATCCCCATCCGGTCGAAAATGACTTTCAGTTCGTTCACCAGCGCGATGTTGACCGACCGGAAAATGTTTTCCATCAACTTGGTGGCTTCCGCCGCCATCGTGCTGGAAACGGGAACCGTTTTATTGATGAATGAAAGGTAAAGCGTATTGGCGCATTCCAGGGCATAGTCCGAATCGGCGCCGATCACTTTGGGAATGGTGCCGGTGGTGAAATTTTTGTTGTTGGGGTCTTCCCGTTCGGGAGAGTAGACGACGTGAAAATCCTGATTCGCCTTCAGGCCGGACCCCGATTCCAGCTCGGGAATCAGCACGTCCCGGGTGGTTCCCGGATAGGTGGTGGATTCGAGGATCACCATTTGTTCCGCACGCAGGTGCGGGGCGATCTGGCGGGCGGTCGACACGATGAAACTCATGTCCGGTTCCCGGTGGGTGTTCAGCGGAGTCGGCACGCAGATCAAAATACAATCCAACCCGGAGGTCTTGGAGAAGTCGGCGGTCGATTCGAAACGGTGCTGTTCGATCAGGTCCCGGATTTTTTCCGACGGGATGTGCCGGATATAACTTTCTCCCCGGTTCAGCCGTTCCACTTTGGCGGCGTCGATATCCAGTCCCACCACCTGGAATCCCGCCCGGCCGAATTCAATGACCAGCGGCAGACCGACGTACCCCAACCCGATAATTCCGATTTTTGCCTGTTTGGATTTGATTTTTTCCAGAAGCATGGCATGCCACAGTTTAAAAGCTTTATTTGAAGTCCGTTCCGCAGTCGCTTTTCGATCCGGACGCCTGCTTTTCAGGCGCTTCCGGCGGATAGGGCATCCGCGCCTCCGTCCGAACGGGAGGATCGAATATGAATTCGTTCATTAATAGTATAAAAGCAATTGCCATCAATCCGGGTAGTGAAAAAGCGGGTCCCGGGGCTATTTTTTACGTTTTCAGGAAATTTTCCCAAAAATTGGAGAAATCTGGCAGAATAATCCCTAAGAAGCACCCTTTCAGAAACCCGAACCCGGACGAGGCGGGATTTATGATCGACAAAATCAATTATTTCCCTGAACGGGAAAATTACCAGAACAAGAAAAAAGCCGACGAGGACTGGAAGGAATTGAAAAAACAAAAGATTGTGCAGGATTCGAAAAAATCGAATCGTTCCGATAAGCCCAAGCCGCCGGATCGGAAAAAATAGCGCTTCCCGGGCAACGCTTCCCGAAATTACCGCGGACTTTCAAAATTCCCTTTGAATAGCGCTTTTTAAGTTTGGTTTACCCTGCGCTCCTATTATATAATTTCCTGACATGGATTTCATACACCCAACCTTTGGAGCCGCGTGGCGCGGTTGATTTATATGAATATATTTTCCAAAGTCCTGTTGAATGCTTCCTTTTATCTGGCGATGGTCTGTTTGATCCTGCCGCAGACCCTCCAGGCCGAGGAGCAGAAATGGATCGCCAAGGCCGATTTGGCGGTCATGGACGGGAAATATGGAGAGGCGGAACAGTATTTTGCCGAAGCTCTGAAGGCGGATCCTGAGAGCCCCAGAATTCTGCGCGGCCTGGCGGAAACCAAAATCGCCCTGAAAAAATACCAAGAGGCGAAACTGCTGATCGATAAAATTCTCGCCATGTCCCCATCCAATGGAAGGGATGTCCTGGTGTTTTTCAAGGGAGAATCGCAGGGACTGGAAGCCGAACTGGTGGATGAGCTGGTGACCCCCCCCCCGCGCACCAACGATAACATGCGCAACTATCTCGATACCAAAGGCAAAGACCCCATTCCTCATTATCGTTTGTTTTTCAAAAAGAAGGGGAAGATGGAGCTGGTGCCGCAGAAAGCGGTGCGTATTAAATACCAAGGCGTCCCGCGCCGGGTGTACGAACACATCGAGGAGTTGAACCGCGAGGTCAACCGGCACCTGATCGCCGCACAGGGCAGCCAGAAGCCCGCCGAGATGGTGGCCCTCAAAGGCGGATGTTTCCGGATGGGCAGTGCCGAGGGCATGCCGGTCGAACAACCGGTGCATGAGGTGTGCCTGTCGCCGTTTAAAATTGACAAGTTCGAAGTGACGCAGGCTGAATTTCAATCGATAATGGGCCTCGACAATCCTTCGCATTATTCCGGAGCGGACCTGCCGGTCGACAGCGCCACCTGGTTCGAAGCGGAACGCTACTGCAAAAAACTGGGCAAGCGTCTGCCCACGGAAGCGGAATGGGAATTCGCCGCACGCGGTGGAACCACCACGATTTTCTATTGGGGCAATACCGTGAAGGGCAAAGAAGCCAACTTCTGCGACAAAAACTGCGTGATGAATACCCGGGTCGAATCCATTGAGGACGGGTATGCCGGAACCGCGCCGCCCGGAAAATTTCCCGCCAACCCCCATGGCCTGTATGATATGGCCGGCAATCTCGCCGAGTGGACCAACGACTGGATGGATGAAAATTATTACCGCAACAGCCCGAAGGACAATCCGCCGGGTTCGCATCCCGCCACCGCCAAAGTGGTACGGGGCGGCAGCTGGGAAAGTACCGCCGGGTTTTTAAGAAGCTCCAACCGGGCCGCCTACTGGCCCAAAATGCGCAACAACGCCATCGGTTTCCGCTGCGTGTCCAGCTCCTGATGTTTGACAAGATTCTTTAAAAGGCTCTATCCTGTATCCGAACATTAATTCGGAGCGGATTTTGGACAAAAGCCGAGAGGACCGATGGTTCAGATGGACCGGGTGGATTTTGTTTTGCGTGACCCTGCTCGCCGTTGTTTCCGGAAGCTGGGAGATGGGCTACGCTTGGGACGAAGCCCTCGCTTATTTTAAAGGAAGCGAAAACTTCCGCGAATGGTTATCGCAAGTCCGGGAGAGAATTCTTGAAGGTCAATGGAGTTCCCTGTGGGAGCCAGCGTTCCATCGGAAATATTGGCCGCTCATGACTCCGGAGAATCAGCGGTTTTTTAACTTCAACGGCCATCCCCCTCTGACGCGGTTCTTTCCCACGATCACCTGGTATTTCTTTCATGACTGGATGGGAGATTTTCCGTCCTACCGTCTATCCCCGGCGATTATTTTTTCCATTGCCGTCATGGCGGTGTTCCGGATGATGGCCCGGCAGTTTGATTTTGCGACAGGGTTATTCTCCGCTTTGTCCCTTCTGCTGATGCCCCGAGTATTCGGGCATGCCCACATTGCCGCCACGGATATCACCTTGATGGCCTTCTGGCTGTTTTCCGTTGTTGCCTTCTATAAAGGTTTGGATAACAAGCGATGGTCGTATGGGTTTGCCGTGCTGTTGGGCCTGGCGTTCTCGGTCAAATTCACAGCATTAATGATTCCTCTGGCATTAATCCTATACATGATTTTGGCCCGGGAAAAACGCGCATGGCGCAATATCATCCTGTCCGCATTAATCAGTCCTGTAATTCTGTTGCTGCTGAATCCCACATGGTGGGTGGGCTCGTTTTCCAATTTTCTGGACCACTATATTCTGGCCTCCCTAACCCGCGGTAAATATTTTCCGATCGCGGTTTACTATCTGGGTGAAGTCTACCCGGCCCACGCTCCCTGGCATCATCCACTGGTCATGACTGCGGTGACCGTGCCCGCGTTTATTTTATTATTCATACTAATGGGCGGCGTGTTTTCGATAAGGCAGCGGGCGGACCGATGGGTTTTACTTTTGTTATCGCAGGTCATCTTTTATTATGGAGTTCTCGTTCTTACGATCAGCCCGGATTACGACGGAGTGCGCCTGTTCCTGCCGGTATTTCCGTTTCTGGCCTGCCTGGCGGGTTTGGGATTTCGAGGAATGAGGGACTGGGCCATCGATCATCGGGACCGGTGGCCTGAATGGTTGAACCGTCAGGGAAAAGAAAGAATGGTGGCTCTTGTTTTTTTATTTGTGTTTTTCTGGCCGGCGGTCCGGCTGGTGGCGATTCATCCATTTTATCTGTCATACTACAATGGCTTGGTCGGAGGAGTGGGTGGGGCCAATCGGTTGGGATTTGAAACCACTTACTGGTTTGACACCCTCACCGCGACAGCCCGGAAGGAAATCAATAAATTGCCGCCCAACGCAAGGGTGGGGTTTTTCCCCGGGATAGATCTCTATTCCGAATATTTGCAGAAAAGCGGCCTGCTCGGAAAAGATCTCGTCATTACCAAAAATAATTTTGATTATATGGTTTTGATGCCGCGTGTTTCAATGATTGTTCAAAGTCCGTTTTTATGGCATTGGTTTATGAATGAAAAACCCTACTATGTAATTGTCGAGGATGGAGTTCCAATGATAATGATTTACAAAAAGGAACATTAATCATTCATTTTATCTTTGAAAAAAGATACTCGGAAAAACCGGAACCCTTATGGTTCAGAGTATTACCATAGAAACGGCTTCTCAAGAAAATAAACAAGTCCGGCGAATCCGAATAACCGGCTGGATTTTATTTTCCGTGGTGGGGATGGCCGTGGGTTCGGGAACCGCCGGCATGGGGCTGACCTGGGATGAGTCCATGGCGCATTTCTGGGGCAGCGAAGTGTTTCGCGCGTGGTTGTCCCACGCCTGGGACACACTCCTCGCCGGTCAATGGAGCGTCCTCTGGGACCCTGCCTTCCACGGAAAATACTGGCCCCCCGTCACTCCTGAAAATCAGAAATTTTTCAATTTCAATTATCATCCCGCGCTGACGAGAATCCTACCGACCCTTGCCTGGTTTGTGTTTCACGGCTGGTTCGGGGATATTGTCGCTTACCGCATGGCTCCGGCGATTCTGTTTGCGCTGGCCGTGATGGCCGTGTTTCGCGTGATGGCGCGGCGGTTCGATAGTGCAACCGGCTTGTTCGCCGCGTTGTCGCTGGCGTTGATGCCGCGAGTGTTCGGGCATGCCCACATCGCCGCCACCGATACCGCCATGATGGCCTTCTGGCTGTTTGCCGTCGTCGCCTTTTACAAAGGCTTGGAAGACAAACGCTGGTCGTATGGGTTTGCCGTGCTGTTGGGCCTGGCGTTCTCGGTCAAATTCACCGGGGTGCTGATTCCTCTGGCGTTGATTATGTACATGATCCTCGCCCGGGAAAAGCGCGCCTGGCGCAACGTGGTGGTAGCCGCAGTCATCAGTCCCGTCGTCCTGATCGCGCTCAACCCCACTTGGTGGGTCGATCCCTTTTCCGGTGTTTTCACGCATTACTTACAGACCGCTTTGAGCCGGGACCAGTTTGTGCCGACCCCAGCGTATTATCTGGGAGAGTTGTACCCGGTGCATGCGCCCTGGCATTATTCCCTGGTGATGACGGCGGTGACCGTTCCCGTGGCCATTTTATTATTCGTTCTGTTGGGCGCGGTATGGGGAGTCAGGCAACGGGCGGACAAGTGGGTGCTCCTGGTTCTGTCCCAGCTCATTTTTTATTATCTGATCCTGGTGCTTCCTCTCAGCCCGGATTACGACGGGGTCCGTCTGTTCCTGCCGGTGTTTCCATTTCTGGCGTGTCTTGCCGGGCTGGGGTATCGCGGGTTGCGGGATTGGGTGTTCAGGAACATGGATCGGTGGCCTCCCCTGATTAAATGGGGCAGGAAACGCATCGTTGCGCTGATTTTTTTGATCACATTCACCTGGCCGGCCCTCCAGCTGGCGGATTCTCATCCTTTCTATCTCGAGTATTACAACGGTCTGACCGGCGGTGTAGCCGGCGCGCACCGGGCGGGCTTTGAAACCACCTACTGGTTCGATACCGTGGTTCCATCGGTCCGGGACACGATCAACCGATTTCCACTGAATTCCCGGGTGGGCGTGTTGCCCCCCGTAGTGGACTATTTGAGATACATGCAGGACCACGGATTGTTGCGGCAAGACCTGGTCTTCACCCAAACGGACATGGATTACATCATCCTGCTTCCACGCCAATCGAAATTCAGGGATTTCACCTGGGATTTGTATCACCGGCAGAAGCCGGTATTCAAGCTGTCTTTGGAGGGTGTGCCGCTATTGTTGATTTACCGGAAGCCGGATTGAATTCTTCCCGCAGTTGGTTTTTCAAAATTTTTCCGACCGGGTTTTTGGGGAGAGATTCATAAAACCGGAAATGGTCGGGTAGCATGAATGCCGGAAGTTTTCCCCGACAGTATTCCTTCAATTGGTTTTCTTCCAGCGTGCCCGCCTGCTTTAAGGACACACAGGCCACCACCTGCTCCCCCCACCGGTCGTGAGGGACGCCGATAGCCGCCGCTTCTAAAATCGCCGGGTGATTGATCAGCGCGTTTTCGATCGCCAGCGGGGAGACGTTTTCCCCCGCGCGGATGATCAGATCCTTTTTGCGTCCGGCGGAAATATAAAGCCGGCCTTCCGTGTCCATGTGTCCCAGGTCGCCGGTTTTCAGCCAGCCGTCGGCGGTGATGGTGTCCCGGGTTTCCTGAGCGAGTTTCCAATAACCCCGCATAACCGTTTCCGCCCGGACCCAGATTTCCCCTACAGTCCCCTCGGTGACGGGGTCGCCCCGGTCGTCGACGATTTTCACGGTGATATTGGGAAGCGGCGGACCCACCGAGCCGGGAACGCTCCCGGCCACCATGGTATTGACCGCAACCACCGGCGAGGCTTCGGTCAACCCGTATCCTTCGAGAATGGTGGTGCCGAGCACCGCCTCCACTTTTTTCAGGAGTGCATGGGGGAGCGCCGCCCCGCCCGAAATGCAGTATTTCAGGGAGGAGGTATCGTAGTGGCCGGACTCGGCCAACTGGACCAGAAAGGAATAAATGGTCG
>SMVT01000008.1 GCA_004357365.1 Nitrospina sp. | reverse complement strand
TCATTTGCGTTTTCATCGCGTTGAAATTTCAAAGCGATCTCCATGATCCGGTCTTCCAGATCCATCGCCGTACCATTGGAACATTTCACATCGTTCAACAGAATGGAAAACGCAAACCGCTCGCCGTCGTTCGACTGATAATATCCCGACAGCGCGCTGACTTGGTTCAGGGTGCCGGTTTTCACGCGTATCTTCTGCGCCTCCTTCTGGTGGTGCATGCGGTCGACCACACTGCCGTCGAGGCCCATCACACCCAGCGCGGAAATAAACTCGGGGAAAATGCTGAGGTCGTCATGCGTGTCCTCCAGCAGGACGATCACCTGGTCGGGCGTGATCCGGTTGGCCTTGGACAGGCCGGAGCCGTCGACCATGTGGTACTGTTCGGGGTTGAAGCCGAGCTCCTGCATATAGTCCTGCAGTAACCGAATGCCGTTTTCGGTGGTGCCCGGCTCGCCGTAAAACTGGGCGGCCAGGGTTTTTAAAATCTGCTCGGCGATGAAGTTGTTGCTGAACTTGTTGAGGCCGCGCAGGATTTCTCCCAGCGGAGGCGACTCGTGATCCACCAGCAAGGTGGCGCCCTGGGGCACCACGCCCCGCTGCACCTCGCCGGTCACCCGCACTCCGGCCTGCTGGAGAAACTGCCTGAAGGTGACCGCCGTGTACCATTGCGGGTCGGTGACGTTCAGAAAAAACTTCTTGCGCGCCACGTTTTTGGGAACCCGGCCTTTGATCAGAATCTCGTCATGATTTTTGCGCGCGGTCCGGTTGACGATCAGTTTGCGCCGGCTCCGGTGGCTCCCGGTGGTCACCGCTTTATTGCGGATCACGAAATATTCGTTGTCCGGGTCGACCACCACAATCGGCCGGTCTCCCGGATTTTTTCCCGGTTCCACGTAAACCGTCACGGTGTTGAAGTTGAACGACAAGGCCCCGGTCGGCGCCAGATACGCTTCCGGGCCGCTGTACGATTTCCAGCTCTCCAGCCTGCCCTGCCCGTTGAAATAACTGTGGTCGGCGATGATGTTGCCTTCTATTTTTTTGATCGGCAGGTTCTTGAGCTCGTTCACCAGAATCCACATCTGCTCGGTCACCAGACTGGGATCGCCGAATCCTTTGATGTACAGATCGCCTTTGAGCACCGTGCCCTCAATCCGGCCGACGGCATACAGGTGGGTATGGAAACGGTAATCGGGTCCCACTTTCTTGAGAGCCATCGCGGAGGTGAACATTTTCATGTTGGAGGCGGGGGTGAACAGGAGGTCGCTGTTGCGAGCGTAGAGCACCTCTTTGCGGTCCAGCGAATAAAACTTGGCGCCCACGCGCAACCCGCCCTGACAGGACTGGGAAAAAATCGAGTCGACCGCGCTCTGAAACCGGGCGACGGCGATGTCGCTTTCCGGCGCCACCTCGCCGGCAAACCCGGTCACCGGCACAAAGAAAAACGCCAACCCCAGAGCGGCGAGAAGAAACTGCTTTTTCATACAATCAAAGCCCATCTTTTAATTGTACAAGCCTAATAATTTCAATGCAATTGACAATTTCCACCCCGCGCCGTATGCTTGCGTCCCGACGTTAGGACGGCCGGCGAAGCGCCGGAGCAGATTTCGCAGAAGCGGAATGACGCGATGGAAGAGTTGTCTTCTTATCCAAGAGGTTTTAAATTAATCTCACCGGGCATGGCCCGGCCTGCGGCGGTTCGCCGCCTGTTTTGAACAACTCTCTCACACACTGGAATCCCAATGAGCTACGATCTGGTGGGTATCGGCAACGCGCTGGTGGATATCGAAGTGCAGGTCTCGGAAGGTCTGGTGCACAACCTGGAGGTCACCAAGGGCGGCATGACGCTGTCCACCAAGGAAAACCAGGACGCCATTCTGGGGCATATTTCCAACCACACGCAGAAGATCGTCTCCGGCGGGTCCGCCGCCAACACCATCCACGGCTTCTGCGCCCTCGGCGGCAGAGGGTATTACCTGGGACGCGTCGCCGATGATGCCTTCGGCAAACATTACACGGACGATATGAAAGACTGCGGCGTCGGCTTTCCCGGACCGGATTCGAAAACCGAGGGCACCGGCACCTGCCTGATCCTCATCACCCCGGACAGCGAACGCACCATGCTCACCCACCTCGGCATTTCGTCGGAACTGCATCCCGGCAACGTCGACGCAACTATCGTCCAGCAGGCGAAAACGGTGTATATCGAAGGCTACCTGTGGACCGGCGAAGAAACCCGCCAGGCCGCCATGACAATGGCCGACGCCGCCCGCCAGGCCGGCGTGCTCGTCGCGTTCACTTTAAGCGATGCGTTCGTGGTCAACACCCACAAAGAATCGCTGATCGATTTCATCCGCTGGAAGGTGGACATCCTGTTCTGCAACCACGTCGAAGCGCGGGCCATGACCGGAGAAGACAAGGATGAGCAAGCCTTCGCCGAACTCAAGGGCATGGTGGATACCCTGTTCATGACGCGCGGCGTGGAAGGATCGTGGGCCGCCAACGCCCAACACGCCAAAATTCATATCGATGCGTTTCAAGTGGAGGCGGTCGACACCACCGGCGCGGGCGATCTGTACGCCGCCGGGTCGTTGTACGGCCTCATCCATCATCACGGTTTGAAGGAGTCGGCGATTCTCGGTTCCTACTGCGCGGCGCAGGTGGTGACCCATCTCGGCGGCCGCATGCCCGCCCACTGCCACACCGACGTCCAGAAAATCCTGGAACTCTATCCGGGCGCTTAAAAACCTTGTCACCCTTCGACAAGCTCAGGGTGACAGAACGTTTTTTCTGTACGGCCTCCGTATCCTCTGTGGTGCTAAATCCCCCCGGCCCCCTTTACAAGGGGGAGGATTAAAAAAACATAGATTCTTCGTCGCTAACGCTCCTCAGAATGACAATATGTTATTATTTGTCATCCTGAACGAAGGGAAGGATCTATGTTTTATTTTTTAATGGTCCCGTCCCACTTCGACAGGCTCAGGGGGACATAAAAGGTGGAGTCTTCCAGTTACATTAAGGGAGGAGTAAAAAAATTCCCGCCAGGCTACAGCCGGCCCTCTTCCACGTCATAGACGTCGAACCAGACATAGACCGGTGGATACGGGGGCAGGGTTTCCCGGATGTACTCTTCGAGGTATTCCTGCGCATCGTCCGACATTTCGCTCAATCGCATGTCCCGCATTTTGTTGTTCCACCGGATGATCTCCAGCGGGTTCTTGATTTTCGATTGCGCCTTGAACCATTCCGCAAGCTCTTCGTCGGTCACACCCATTGCCACAAATTCCTTCATGTCCTCATGGTCGACCCCCGTGAACTCCTCCAGCTGACTGCATAACGAGCAGTACCAGTAATTATATTCCCCATTCATTCCCAAAAGGAGCGCGCGGCATTTATCCAGACAGCGGGCGAGAATGACGTATCCACCCAAAACCACCCGGGGGCTTCGCGGGGGTTCCTGGGTCAAATCCCTGGCTAGGCGTTGCAATTTTTCCTTATTCACAAACAGATCCCTTTTTATGAGAATTGATTTTAAATTTGCGACGACCGGAAAACGATCATTTTCTCCTCGGTCATCTCCAGCATCGCCGGCAGGATACCGCCGACACCCAGGCCCGAAGCTTTGCGTCCTGCGAACGGCATCCAGTCCACCCGAAAGGCCGTGTGATCGTTCACCATGACGGTGGCGGCGTGCAGGCGTTTTGCGGTGTCGAGGGCGGTATCGATGTTGCGGGTGAACACCGCGGCCTGAAACGAATAGGGAATCTGGTTGGCGCGGTCGATCGCATCCAGTCGATCCTTGAACGCATAAACGCAGATGACCGGCCCGAATATTTCCTCGCGCGACACCTTCACTGCTTCGGGAGGATTCAGAAGCACCGTCGGGGCATAGCAGGTGCGGCCGATTTTTTTGCCGCCGGTGAGCACCTTGGCGCCAGCGTCCCGCGCCTCCTCCACCCATTCGGCGACACGGTCCACTTCCCGCTCCAAAATGAGCGGGCCGACTTCCGTCGCCGCATCAGTGGGATCGCCCACCACCAGCTTGCCAGCGAGGTCGGTCAATCCCCCGGCGACGGCATCGACGATGGACTCATGCGCAAACACGCGTTGCACGGACACGCAGACCTGTCCCGCATGATAAAAGCCGCCCTTCGCCAGCAACGGCAACGCGTCTTTCACATCCGCATCCTCATCCATAATGACGGGAGCCGCGCCGCCGTGTTCCAGGGCGCAACGGGTTCCCGGCGCCAGTTTGGACCTCAGATGCCAGCCGACGTTGGCGGAACCGATGAAGGAAAAAAATGCGAGCCGGGGATCGGTCACCAGTTGTTCAGCCACCGCGTTGTCGCACACCAGGATTTGGCACCATTCTTCGGGAAGCCCGGCTTCGTACAAACAATTCACCAGACTGAAACAGGACAGCGGGGTGGTCAACGCCGGCTTCACGATCACCGGACACCCCGCCGCCACCGCCGGGACCACCTGGTGCACGATCAGGTTGAAGGGGTGATTGAACGCGCTGACCGCCGCCACCACGCCGATCGGCTCCCGCCGGGTATAGGCCATGCGGTTCATCGACGAAGCGGTCAGATTCATGGGAATCTCCCGCCCGGTCAGCCGGCTGATGGATTGTGCCGCTTCACGGATGCCCTGTACCGCGCGGTCCAGCTCGACGCGCGAATCGATCAGCGGTTTGCCGCCCTCTTCCGCCGCCTGCCGGGCAAATTTTTCCGCTTGGTCCTCGACCAGTTTGGCGGCCCTTTCTAAAATTTCAATGCGCTGGGGAACGGCAAGCGTGCGGTCCGGATTTTGTGTCAACAGGTGAGCTGTGGCCAAAGCGTGTTCCAACTTTTGGGCGTCGTCCCATTCGATCTCCGAAATCAGATGTCCGTCGAACGGGGAAAGGATTTTCAGTTTATCGGGCATCCACGCTCCTTGCGGAAATGTACTCTTTTATAAGATACAGGTAATGGCATTCAGTTCTTCGATCAACACCCGCTCGTTCTCGGAATAATCCACGGGCACCTCGATCAGATGAATCCCCGGCGCGTCCCGGCAGGTTTTGAGAAATCCGGCGAGCTGATCGGTCGTCTCCAAACGATGCCCCACGGCACCATAGGACCGGGCGTATTGCACAAAATCGGGATTGCCGTAATCCAGACCGAAATCCTTGAACCCCATTGCCGCCTGCTTCCATTTGATCATCCCGTAAGCGTTGTCGCGCAGAATGAGAACAGTGAGGTCCAGTTTCAACCGAACCGCCGTTTCCATTTCCTGTGAGTTCATCATGAAGCCGCCGTCGCCGCAAATAGCCATGACCTTTTTTTCGGGATGAACGATTTTCGCGGCCATGGCCGAGGGCAGTCCGGCCCCCATGGTGGCCAACGCGTTATCCAGCAACACCGTATTGGGGGAATAGGCCTTGTAATTCCGAGCGAACCAAATCTTGTAGATGCCGTTATCGAGGGTGATGATTCCGTCTTCGGGCATCACGTTCCGGATTTGCGCCACCAGATGCTGGGGAATGACTGGAAAGCGCGCGTCCCGGCTGCGTTCCTCCACATGAAGTTCGATTTCTTTCTTGACCCGTTCAAAATAACCGAAATCCCAATGCTCCTCTTTTTCAAGCCGGGCGGTCAATCCGTCAATACTCCCGGCGATATCGCCCACGACTTCCAACTGCGGGAAATACACCTCATCCACATGGGCGGAAAAATAATTGACGTGGATCACCTGTGCCCCCCTCACTTCCATGAAGAAAGGCGGTTTTTCGATCACGTCGTGGCCGACATTGATGATCAGATCGGCGCGGTCGATCGCGCAGTGCAGGTAATCCTTGTTTGAAAGGGCCGCCGTCCCCAGGAAGCGGGGATGCCGTTCATCCACTACCCCTTTACCCATCTGCGTGTTGAAAAAATAGAGGCCGGCTTTATCGATCAATTGCCGCAACGCCCGGCACGTTCGGTTGCGGTTGGCGCCCGCCCCGATCAAAAGGAGCGGCTGGGTGGCGGAACGGATCATGGCAACCGCCCGGTCGATCACCGCTTCATTCGCTTGCGGCCGCCGCGCATGCCTGACCGGATAAGGGCTGGCGGTACATTCCTCGGTGGCAATGTCCTCCGGCAATTCAAGATGGACGGCTCCCGGGCGTTCCTCCTGGGCCAGGCGTATGGCCTCGCGAACCAGCACGGGAATACTGTTGCCATGCACGATCTGTTTGGTGAATTTGGTGAGCGGACGCATCATCTCAACAACATCAATAATCTGAAAGAGCCCTTGCTTGCTTTTTTTGATGGGTTTCTGTCCGGAGATCATCAGGATGGGCATAGCGCCCAGTTGCGCGTATGCCGCGGCCGTCACGAAGTTGGTGGCTCCCGGTCCCAGCGTGGACAAACAAACCCCCACCTTACCCGTCAAGCGCCCGTAAGTCGCTGCCATGAAACCCGCCGCCTGTTCATGACGTGTCAGAATCTACTGAATGCTTGAAGTTCTTAACGATTCCAGAAAATCGAGGTTTTCTTCTCCGCGAACCCCGAAAATATATTTCACACCTTCCTGTTCGAGAGACCGGATAAAAAGATCAGACGCTTTCATGGCAAAATCCTCTTCCGCACAAGGCTGAACGCGAATCAACCGGCATTAAAAATGCTGACGTGGGTATTGTATAGGAAATATTTAAAACCTTACCAAATTAAGAATTAAACTCCAACCAGACCCAGGGTGACCACTTGGCTAGGGAGCTTGGTGGGTGCGGTGGAAGGCGGTCCAGATGTCACAGTGGCCGCGGGCGAAGGCTTCGAATCCCATCAGGCGGGGTTTCCATTCCGGTTTCAACAGACGGTAACATGCCTCCGCCACCGCCTCGTAGTATTCCCCCATCTTGCGCTCGATATCCCCGGAGCGGGACCGCCGCATGACGTCGCGGATATTGACCCGGCGGAGCGCCTCCTTGTTGGCACGCTTGGCCGCCAGGTAATAGTTCAGCACTTCCTCCATTTCACTGCGCGTGCCGGGACGGTACAGGTGCCCGGCGACGTAGGTGTCGAAATCCAGTTGCAGGGCGCGTTTCAATCCCACCACCTGGCCATAGATGTCGACCGTGACAAAATTCTTGAACGGCACCGCTTTCGGCGTGGCGACGTCGACGAACATCAGGATGCGTTTCTGCGGCAGGTAGATCATGATGTTGCCCTTGCCGTGTCCATCGCCGGGATAGATCAGTTCGACGCGTACCCCGCCCAGCTCGAGAACCGACTGTTCACCGAAGGTGATGTGCGGTACCGGCCGCGCCGGGTCCTTGTACCGCTGCAACAGTTTCTGCGTTTCCTTGTGCGCGACGATTTGCGTTCCTTCGGAAAACAGGGACGCATCGCCGATGTGGTCCAGGTGCGGATGGGAATAGATCATGATTTTGACCGGCAGGTCGGTCACCTCCCGGATGGCTTTCTGCAACAGCGGCCCAGCGCCACGAATAGGATCGACCAGGATCACCCCTTGTGGTGTGGCCACGAACAGGGTGTTGTAGATCCCGTTGGAAAAGAAATAAACGTCCTGCGCCAGCGCCTGCAGGAGATATCCTTTCGCGGGCAGAGGCGGGATCGCTTCGACGTAACCGTCAGGCACCCAGTCGGTCGAGGTGGCGAGTTGAACGCCTGCCGGCGGCGGGGTTCCGGCATCGCCGGCGGGGGCCGGTCCGGACACGCATCCGGCGCACGCCCAGAGGAGCAACACCCCTGAAATCCGCCAGGCATATCGGCGAAACGGATGGGTCTTGGAGAGGTTACACATTTGCAGTCCAATTTGTTACACTGTGCCCGCCCGGCGTAGCGTCGCCTCCTGCCCGGAGAGGGATCGGGCTGACCCTTTCAACAAAAAGAATGTCACGAGGCGCAATTCACGGTTTTTAATTTACCGGCGGCGGTTCGCCGACCGGGCCTTGCCCGGTCGCGCGGGTTTTATCCTTGTACAGGTTTGCCCATTAATATTCAATCCCTTTCCCATGGAGGCCTTTTATGAAGCATCTCGCACCCCTCTTTTCCGCAATGCTGATCACACTGGTCCTGGCCGGGTGCGGTACGTCGGGTAAAAATTTTCCGGTTCTGCATATCGGCGAGATCCAAAACGGCGTCACCACCCAGTCGCAGATCCTCGACTGGTTCAACCTGCCCTGGACGGAAGGGATGCGCAACGGCGATACCCTGTGGACGTACCAGTTCGACAGTTGGAGTGCCGTCGACGAGGGCAAATCCAAGGAACTGGTGATCCTGTTCGACCAGAAAAACGTCGTCAAGGCCTACCGCTACGCCTCCAATATGGATGAATAGGCCCCGCGTGCGCCCGGATCTTTTGCGACCCTGAGCCATGACCTCCTTCCAACTGTTCGTGTTCGATTTCGACGGCACGCTGGTCGACACTCAAAAGGACATCGTCGATTCGGTCAACCGCGCGCTCGCAGAACTGGGACTTGAAACGCGCGGCCGCGAAACCCTGTTCACCTTCATCGGCAAAGGCGTGAACCACCTGATGACCCGGGCGCTGGAAGGTACGGGATGCAGCGACGTGCCCCGCGCGGTCGACGCCTTCATGCGGCATTACGAAGAACACCTGATGGACCAGACCGATCTCTTCCCGAACTGCCGCGAGACCCTCGATCATTTTTCGGGCACACCCAAAACCATCCTGTCGAACAAACCCACCCGCTTCATCACCCGGATACTGGACGCCCTCGACTGCCGCACTCCGTTCGCAACCATCATCGGCGGCGACCTGATGGCGGTGAAAAAACCCGACCCCGCCGGCCTCCGCCACATCATGGAACAGCACCGGGTGCGCCCGGAGGAAACCCTCATGGTCGGCGACAGCCTGGTGGACATCGAAACCGGGAAACGGGCGGGAGTCCCCACCTGAGGCGTCACCTACGGCCACACCGGACGCGCCGCACTCGAAACCGTCCAACCTGACTGGATCATCGACGATCTGTCGGAAGTCAAACAGCACGTTCAATGATGCGCCAGGATGATGTCTTAAAACCCAGGCAAGGTGTTGGGCCAAGTCACGTTAACGCTCCCCTCCTTACCAAGAGCCTGTCCTGAGCCTGCCGAAGGGAACACAGATGAAACACAGATTCTTCGTCGTCTGTGCGGCTCCTCAGAATGACAGTTCCGGTTCTTATTGTCATTCTGAGTCCTTCGCTTCGCTCGAGGATAAACTCCGCGAAGAATCTGTGTTTATATTACCAGCGGAGGTACTCCGCCTCCCCCTTGTAAAGGGGGGCGGGGGATTCTTCCTTAAATCTGTTATCTTGTCATTTTTTATCCCTTACAGAGTGACAACCCTATCCCAAGGCCTCATTTGACTTTGTTTCAGGGACTGCCTACAATTGCCGATTCCCATGAATCCGAAAGAGATTAAAAGTATATACCTGATCGCCATTTGCGGGACCGGCATGGCCTCCCTCGCCGGGCTCCTGCAAAAGGCCGGGTACCGCGTGACCGGATCGGACGCCAACGTCTATCCCCCGATGAGCACCCTGCTGGCAAACGCCGGGATCGCAATCAAGCCCGGCTATCATAAAGAAAACATCACCGGCGAGATCGATCTGGTGGTCGTCGGCAACGCCGTGTCGAAGGACAATGAGGAAGTGCTGGCGGTGCAGGCGGCGGACATCCCGTATATCTCCCTGCCGCAGGCGCTCTCCCGGTTTTTCCTGGAGGGCCGGAAATCGCTGGTGGTCACCGGCACCCACGGCAAAACCACCACCGCCGCTCTCTTGAGCTGGGTGTTTGAGGCTTGCGGACAGAAACCCGGATTCATGGTCGGCGGCTGGCTCAAGAACTTCGACACCAATCACCAACGGCCCGGGGGCGACTGGTTCATCACCGAAGGCGACGAATACGACACCGCCTTTTTCGACAAGGGACCCAAGTTCCTGCATTACCGGCCCTACGCCGCGATATTGACGAGCATCGAGTTCGATCACGCCGATATCTTCCGGGATCTCGACCACATCAAGGAAGCGTTCCGGAAGTTTATGGGGATTATCGACCCCAAAGGTTTTCTTTTGGTTGAAATTTCCGATAAAAACACCAAAGATGTCGTTAACCACGCCCCATGCGAAGTGGAAACCTATGGGTTTTCAGACCAGGCCGACTGGCAGGTGGCCGATTACAAGTTCGAGGACGGCCACGGCCGGTTCACCCTGAACCATCACGGCCAAGAGGTCGGGCGGTTTCACCTGCCGATGATCGGGCGGCACAACGTGCTCAACGCCGCGGCGGCGGCGGCCCTGGCCCTCAAGTGTCGACTGCCGGCGGAGGCGGTCGCTGAGGGTCTCAAAAACTTTCAAGGGATCAAACGCCGGCAGGAAGTGGTGGGAGAAAAAAACGGGGTGACGGTGATCGACGATTTCGCGCATCACCCGACCGCCATCCACCTGACGCTGGAAGGGGCGAAAGACGCCTGGCCGGGTGGCCGCATCTGGGCGGTGTTCGAGCCGCGGTCCGCCACCTCGCGGCGCAAGGTGTTCGAGGATTCCCTGCCGGAAAGTTTTAAGCTGGCGGATAGGACCATCATCGCCGATCTGTTCGCGCCGGACAAAGTGAAGCCAGAGGAACGGCTCGATCCGAAAAAAGTGGTGGCGGCGATTAAGGAAAAAGGACGCGAAGCCTGGTTCTTCCCGAGGGTGGCGGAGATCGTCGATTTTATCGCCGAACATCAGCAACCGGGCGACGTGGTGATAATTATGTCCTCCGGCGGATTTGACGGCATTCACGAGAAACTGCTGGACCGTTTATAACATGACCACACTGGGACAACTCAAACTGGAACTTCTGCACCGGGGCGTGGCCTTCGCCAAAAACGTGCGGAGCGATGACCGCATCGCGCCGGGACTCTTCCCCGATGGCGACGGCCAGGGCCTCGTTCTGTCGCTGGCGGAAAACTTTTTCGTGCGCGCGCGGGTGAACCCGGACAAGAATGCGGCCTTCCTGATAAATATTGAAAAAGATCAAGTGGTGCTGGCAACGGAAACCGGGCCGCTGGAGATCGGCGTCATTCCCGCGCCCGGATTTCTGAAGGACCGGGAAGCCCCCCGTAACCCGGCGTCGGCTTTCATTCAACTCGACGGCTACTGCCTCAACCTCAACCTGTACCTGGAGGCCGACACGCGCCAGCTGAACCTGAGCCTGGAAGACACCATCCACCTGGTCCGCGCCGCGTTTCAGGAAGGTGCGGCCGACCTGGTGCAACTCAATATGGAACATTGCGTGGAAAAGGACCGGGGGTTTTCCCGCCTCGCGCCTTTGGTGCAGAGCATCAAGAAAAATTTCCGGACGTTTGTCGCCCTGCGAGGATTCCCGCCCGACGATCTCTGGATGATCGATTCGTTTTACGCGGCGGGGGTGGACCTGATCACCTTCCCGCTCGAACAATACGCGGCAGACGGTGGCGTACAACCCGCCCTCCCCGCCAAGCGGGGAACCAAGGCGCTGGAATACGCGGCGGGGGTGTTCGGCGCCGGCACCGTGTCCACCGAGCTGGCGCTGGACCGGAACCACCCGCCACCGCTGCTGGAAAAAATCACCGCCCTGTCGAAACAGGGCATCCTGCCGCTGATCCGGATTCCGGAACGCGGCTTGCATCTGCCGGACGAACTGCAGGAATTGAGGCATGTGGCGGGCCACCTGCACCAAACCGCCCAGCAGGAAAAACTCAACTTGAAATGGCTGTACCCGGCAGGGAGCTGGATCAGCCCGCTGGATGCGTCTTTTTACACCGACCCGCCGAAAACCGCGAAACTCGCCCAACGGCCGGTGTATCAGTCGACACTCGGCAAAACCGCGTCGGAGGGATTCGCGGCCCTGCGCCGCAAACTGCGTATCAAAAACGTCAGCGACTCCTACGAATCCGCCGGGCTCTGACCCGGATTTTCCTGTAAGCTTTCCTCCCGCCACCCGACCCCTATCTAACGGATTTTACCGGCAAGTCCCGTTCCCGGTTGAACTTCAATCCCCCTTTCTGATAGGCTGACGTTATGAATTTTGCACCGCACATCCCGATTCCGGAAAACGAGCCGCAGATCGCGAAAATCCCCGAAGTGCCGATGGTGGGGCTCGATACGCTGTGGCTCCAGATCGGCGGTACGGTGTGCAACCTGACCTGCACCCACTGCTTCATCAGTTGCACGCCGCAAAACCATAACCATCCGCTGATGAAGCTGGCCCAGGTCCAAAAGCATCTGGAGGAATCGAAGCATCTTGGCATCCAGGATTATTACATCACCGGCGGCGAGGTGTTTCTCAATCCGGAGCTGTTTGAAATTTACGAAGCGATTCTCCAATACGGCCCCTGCACCACGCTGACCAACGGCATGCTCATCAGCAGGGAAAAAGCGCAACGCCTGGCGGAACTCCAGGCCCGCGCCAAAAACAAGTTGCATTTCCGGGTCAGCCTCGACAGCCTGGACCCGGAGGAGAACGATGCCATCCGCGGCCGCAACGCCTTCAAACTGGCTCTGCGCGGTATCCGTTACCTGGCGGAGGCGGGGTTTTCCGCTCACCTGACCATGGTGCGCAGTTGGGACGACGAAGACGATCCCACCATGGAAACCAAAGCCCTGGCGTTCATGCGGGAGCAAGGCGTGCCCCACCCGCAGGTCAAGTTTCTGCCGGGGTTTATGATGGGGGAGTTGGCCGTGACCGAAAGGGAATACCATCCCAACGAGCGCGTCACCGAAAAATGTTTCGAGAATTTTGCGATCACCAACCTGCAATGCTCTTCCTCGCGCATGGTGACCGCCAAGGGCGTGTACGTGTGCCCGATCCTGATCGAAGAAGACCAGGCGCGCATGGGCGACACCGTCGAAGAGACCCTGCGCCCCTTCCCTCTGTATCATTCCGCGTGCTATACTTGTAGAGTTTCCGGCATGAGCTGTAAAAGCTGACAACCTCCGGCTGAGGGAACGCTTTTGAAAGAAACTCAAGTTCAACCTTCGACAGAGCATGTCCTGAGCTTGACGATGGGCTCAGGGTGACAGGAAAATTCCGATCATGGCAAATACTTACTCCACAATGGTGCCGCTGGGCACTCCGGCGCCGGATTTCAGCCTGCCCGGCACCGACGGCAAAACTTATTCCCCGTCCAACTTTGGCAACAAAAATGTCCTGGTCATCATTTTCATGTGCAACCACTGCCCTTACGTGAAAGCCGTGCTGAGGCGCCTGATCAACCTGCAAAATGAATACGCGGAGCGGTCGGTGCAGCTGGTGGGCATCAACGTCAACGATACAAAAAAATATCCCGAAGATTCGCTGGAGAAAATGAAGGAACTCGCCGAGAAAAAACAGCTTCCCTTTCCTTACCTGTTCGATGAATCTCAGGAATCCGCTAAGGCTTATGACGCTGTCTGTACGCCGGACATTTTTGTTTACGGAATCGAGCGGTCTCTGAAGTACCGGGGCCGGGTCGACGACAACTGGCAGCATCCGGACGAGATCACCCGCCATGATTTGAAGGACGCCATCGAAGCCATCCTCACCGACCAACCGGTCAACGACGACCAAGTCTCCTCCATGGGCTGTTCCATCAAGTGGAAAGAATAATTTCTCAGGGTAGGGATCAACCGTTCAGACTTCCTTGGTTTCGCTTCCGAACAGGTTAAGCTGAATGGGCTGGTGCTCCTTGCCGTCCACCGCCACCGCGTAATCACCGTCGAAGCAGGCCGCGCAGTAAGTGGACCGGTCATCCGCCATGGTTTCCATCATGTTTTCGATGTTGAGGTATTCCAGCGAATCGGCGGTGACGAACCGGCAGGTCTCCTCCAGCGTGTGCTTGGAGGCGATGAGTTCTTCGCGGTCCGGGGTGTCGATGCCGTAATAGCAGGAAAACAGTGTGGGCGGTGAACTGATGCGGACATGCACTTCCTTGGCCCCCGCATCCCGCACCATCTTGACGATTTTGCGGCTGGTGGTGCCCCGAACGATTGAATCGTCGATGATGATCACCCGCTTGCCTTTGATGATTTCCTTGACGGCGTTCAGTTTCACCTTCACACCGAAATGCCGGATCTGGGATTTCGGTTCGATGAAGGTCCGTCCCACGTAATGGTTGCGGATCAGCCCCATCTCATACGGAATGCCCGACTCCTCGGAATACCCGAGCGCGGAGATGTTGCCCGAGTCGGGAACGGGAACCACCAGATCGGCCTCCACCGGCGCCTGTTTGGCCAGCGCCACGCCCATTCGCTTGCGTACGGTGTAGACATTCTCGCCGAACAGGAAGCTGTCCGGCCGCGCGAAATAAATGTGCTCAAAAATACATCGTCGGACACTCACCCGCCGGAACGGGAAAAACGATTTCAGACCGTTTTCGTTGATCAGCAACACTTCGCCGGGTTCGATCTCGCGGATGAACTCCGCTTCGATCAGATCCATGACACAGGATTCCGACGCCACGATATACGCCCCGTCCAGTTTACCGAGGCACAGCGGACGAAACCCGAAGGGATCGCGCGCGGCGACGATTTCATTCTCCGTCATCAACGCCAGCGAATACGCCCCGCTGACCGCCAGCAGGGCCTCCACCACCCGCTCGACGAACGTTTCGGATTGCGAATGCGCGATCAGATGAACGATCACTTCGCTGTCGTTGGTGGATTGGAAAATCGCACCTTCTTCGACGAGGCCTTCGCGGATCATGTCGGCGTTGACGAGATTGCCGTTATGGGCCAGGGCCAGCGAGCCCTTCGCGTAATTGATCAGGCAAGGCTGGGCGTTCAGGATCTTGCTTTCACCGGTGGTGGAATAACGGTTGTGAGCCAGCGACATACGGCCGGGCAGACGCTTGATGCGCTTGGTATTGAATACATCAGCCACCAGCCCCATGCCGACTTCCCGGTACATCTGACCGTTGTCAGTGGAGGTGATCCCGGCGCTCTCCTGTCCCCGGTGCTGGAGCGCGTACAACCCCAGATACGCCAGATTGGCTGCCTCCGGATGGCCGTACACCGCCACCACCCCGCACTCCTCGTGAAATTTATCGTTATCCGGCCACTCGATTTCCATAAAGTCCCAAGGAATGCTTCCAGATATCTTCCAACGTCAGGATATCTTCGTTGATGAATTCGTTCCCGTCGATTTTGATTTGAAACTTCGAACCCCCCGCGGTTCCCACAACGGCAAACGGCACGCCCGCCTGTTTTGCCAGCGATTCGATGGACGGCAATGCGTCTTCGGAAAATGAAATCACGATGCGCGACTGGGATTCCCCGAACAACAGCGCGTCGGCACGCATTCCGCCGCTCAATACCAGGTCCGCCCCCAGCGGCTTCGGTCCGGTGAAACAGGACTCGGCAAGGGCCACCGCCAGCCCGCCTTCGGAACAATCGTGCGCCGAGCGGATCAACCGTTGGCGGATCAAATCCAGGCACAGCCGCTGAACCGCCCGTTCGGTTTTCGGGTCCAACTGCGGTGGCCGGCCGCGGCACTCGTTCCAGAACAGTTTCTGATATTCACTGCCACCCAACTCCTCCAAAGTCGACCCCAGCAGGCCAATGCGATGCCCTGCCTGCTTAAACCCCTGGGTGCAATGGAGCGACCAGTCTTCCATCAAACCCACCACGGCAATGGTCGGCGTCGGATAAATGGCTTCGCCTTTCGTCTCATTATAGAGACTGACATTGCCACTGACCACCGGAATATCAAAGAAACGGCACAAATCGCCCAGCCCGCGCACCGCCTCCTGGAACTGCCACATGATCTCCGGGTTCTCCGGATTGCCAAAGTTGAGGCAGTTGGTGACGCCCACCGGCTCCGCGCCGGAACACGCCACGTTACGGCAGGCTTCCGCCACGGCGATCTGTGCCCCGGTATACGGGTCGAGGTAGCCGTAGCGCGGATTGCAATCCACCGACAGAGAGAGTGCCTTGCGGGTCTCCGGCACTCTCAGCACCGCCGCATCCGACCCCGGCAGAACCAGCGTGTTGAGCCGCACCATGTGGTCATATTGCTCATATACATACTGCTTGGAGGCGATGGTGGGCGAAGCCAGCAATCGCTTCAACGCCTCGTCCCCCCGTTCCGGGATTTCCTTTGACGACAGGTCCAGCTTTCCCACCTCGGACAAATACGCAGGTTTTTGCGTCGGGCGGTCGCATTTCAGCGCCCCGGTCACCACGGTTTTGATGGGCAGGTTCACCACCTCCGCCCCGTTTTCCCGGGCGCGGAAAATACCGTCGTCGGTCACCCGCCCGATCACCGCCACATCGAGGTCCCACTTTTTAAAAATAGCGAGCGCGTCGTCTTCATGGCCCTTCTCGACCACGAACAGCATGCGCTCCTGCGATTCGGACAGCATGATCTCGTAGGCGTTCATGCCCGATTCGCGCCGGGGCACGGCGTCGAGGTCGAGCTCGATGCCCATGCCGGCGCGTTCCGCCATCTCAAACGAGGACGACGACAAGCCCGCCGCGCCCATGTCCTGCACGCCGACGACCCAGTCCTCTTTCATGATTTCGAGACAGGCCTCCAATAATAACTTTTCGGTAAACGGGTCGCCGACCTGAACCGTTGGGCGTTTTTCCTCGGTGGCGTCGTCGAACTCCGCCGAGGCCATGCTGGCGCCGTGGATGCCGTCGCGTCCGGTTTTGGAACCGACATACAACACCGCGTTGCCGACCCCCGACGCCTTGCCGAGAAATATCCGGTCGGCTTTGGCAAGCCCCAGACAGAACACATTGACCAGAATGTTGCCTTTGTAGCAGGCGTCGAAATAGATATCGCCGCCGACGGTCGGCACGCCGACGCAGTTGCCGTAATCGGCGATGCCCTTCACCACCCCGTTCAACAGGTACCGGGTTTTTTCATGATCGAGGTCGCCGAAGCGGAGCGAGTCGAGCAGGGCAATCGGACGCGCGCCCATGGTGAACACGTCGCGCATGATGCCGCCGACCCCCGTCGCCGCACCCTGATGCGGCTCGATGAACGACGGATGGTTGTGGCTTTCGATTTTGAACACCGCCGCCAGCCCGTCGCCGATGTCCACCACCCCGGCGTTCTCGCCCGGGCCCTGGATCACGCGCGGACCCTCGGTGGGCAGCGTCTTGAGGTGCGGGCGCGAACTTTTGTAACTGCAATGCTCGCTCCACATGGCCGAAAAAATCCCCAGCTCGACCAGGTTCGGGTCGCGTCCCAGCAACTCCTGAATGCGGGCGTACTCCTCCGGCGACAGGCCGTGCTCGGCCACCATTTCCGGCGTGATGGGGATGGGAGTGGAAGCGGTCATGAAGGCGTCAAACTCGATTGAATGAGGGAGTTGAAAATCGTCTGACCGTCCACCTCCGGCCACAGGGGATCGGCACAGCGTTCCGGATGCGGCATCATGCCAATCACGTTTTTG
>SMVT01000092.1 GCA_004357365.1 Nitrospina sp. | reverse complement strand
TCTAATAATCTATGAAACTTAAATTGCTTTTTCATATTACCCTCTTCGGAGCGGCACTGTGGTGGGCCGGGTGGGCCGGTGCGGTGCCGATTGTGGATAGCGATGACTGGTCGGGCACCTATTTCAAGGGCCACAAGATGGGCTTCAACCACGCCCGGGTGGAGGTCGGGGACCAGACCATCGAGGTTCACACCAAGATGTATTTCCGCCTCAAATCCGGGAACATCGACCAGTCCACTACCTTCACCCAGAACACCACGCTGAACCTCGATTTGAGCCTGAAACGGTTCGTCCTGCTCCAGGAAATCATGGGCAAGCGGCAGGAGATCGTCGGGCGGGTCGAGGGCCACAAGCTGATCCTCGAAATCACCGGCCGCGGGTTCTATAAGAAAAAGTCCATCGACTTCCCCAAGGGCATTTACCCCTCGGCCACCGCCTGGCTGAACCTCATGAGAGAGGGATTCGAGGTCGGCAAGAAGGGCACGCTCAACCTGCTGGTCGAGCCGTTTCAGTTGGTCCTGCCCATGACGTATCAGATTTTACGGAAAGAGACGATTCAGCATGACGGCCGGAAGGTCGACACTTTCGTCATCCAGCAGAAGTTCGCGGGAATGACCACTACCTTGTGGACCAACGCCGAGGGCGATATATTGCGCGAGCGTTCGCTCCAGGGGTTTGAGTCTCACAAGGAGACGGAAGCCAAGGCACGCGACTTGGGAGACGAGCCGATGTCGGTCAGCAGTTTCATCACGCTCAGCCTGGTCAAGGTCAAGCAACCGATCCACGCGTCGGACGACCTCGGTGTATTGAAATTAAAACTCTCCAGGGTGCACAGCCCGGACTCCATCCCGCAGGACCACCGGCAGAGAGTGCTCAAAACCGAGAAACAAGGTGAAGAGTCCTACACCACCACCCTGCTCATCAACCGGGAGCCCAAAGCGCCGGTGAAACGGGTGTCGCTCCCGGTCCCCGGGGGAAAGTACCGGCACCTGCTGGAGGACGCGCCCGAAATCCAGGTGAAGCATCCTTTGATCCGCACCTTGGCGAAGGATCTGGTGGAAGGCCAACAGGATGCCTGGCAGGCCGCGAAGATCATCAGCACTTGGGTCTATGACAACCTCGACAAGGTGCTGGTGGATTCCTTTACCGCCCTGGACGCCCTGCACGACCGGCGCGGCGAATGCCAGTCCCACACCAACCTGTTCACCGCGCTGGCCCGCGCTGCGGGAATTCCGACGCGGGTGGTCAACGGCCTGGTGTACTCCAGCCATTTTAAAGGATTTCTCTACCACGCCTGGCCGGAAGTCTGGGTCGGCGAATGGCGGGCGCTGGACCCCACCCTGGGCCAGCATCAGGTCGACGCCACCCACATCAAACTCTCGATAGGCAATTATGCCGGTGCCCTGAAGCTGATGGAATTCATCGGCCAGGTCCGTATCGAGCTGTTGGAGCAGTAATTTTTTCTCCCCCTTGTAAAGGGGGCTGGGGGGATTCTTCCTTATGAACTTTTAGGAAAACACAGATTCTTCGCTCCACTTTGGTTCACTCAGAATGACAATTAGATACAGTCTGTCATCCTGAGCGTTAGCGAAGGATCTCGGTTTTTTCCTTTATTTCCCGCAAGAAATCGTCCTCTCCAAGCTCTTGATATCGAGTGGTGTGTTTCTCTGCCACCTTTGTCCACAGGGTTCCAAGGCTTCATTTTGGGGTTTTAAAAGCGCATAGGGTCTTTGCGCCCCATTTTATGGGCCGATTCAGGGTATGGAGTCTTTTCAACCCTGTTTCATGGGCCAAAATCGCACGACACCCCTTCAAAACCCCGTATTCTCTGTGGATAACGCTCCTCTGAGGACACCCCGGATTAATCCTATCTATCAGATTTTAAAGGGGTTGTTTCCTAACCCCTTATATCCAAATGGCTTGAAAAAACGAAAAATTATTTAGATAGAATCCTGTTGACAACCCAACATATGGTGCTAATGTGAGCTACCAACTACTAGATGTAGTGATTGGTAAATTAATTGTTTACTCCCTAAATTAGGGTTGGAACGCGGAATTTCGGTCTTTCTTTCGGGCCTTTAAAGTGGATGGTCACTTAAAAATATAAAAACATTTCTCGAATCCTGAGCTTTCGGGAAGTTGGATATTTAATGTAAGTTTGGAGACTTTTATGCATATTCACCGTACGTTCACCCAGGGTTTAGACGATCCGTACAGCGGCCTCGAGTTTGTGGAGCGCACCTCGAAAATCACCAATGCCAACGGCTCGGTGGTTTCCGAGATCAAAAACGTAGGAGTGCCGGGTACGTGGTCGCAGGTGGCGGTGGATATCATGGCCCAGAAATATTTCCGGAAAGCCGGCGTGCCGGCCCGCACCCAACAGCGGTACGAGCACGGGGTTCCCGAATGGCTGTGTCCTTCCGAGCCGGATATCGACGCCCTGGCCCAGCTTCCCGAGAAGGAGCGGTTTGGCCAGGAGACGGATTCGCGCCAGGTGTTTCACCGGCTGGTGGGGTGCTGGACCTACTGGGGATGGAAGAGCGGATGCTTCGACAGCGAAGGCGCCGCCCGGTCCTATTACGATGACATGTGTTTCCTGCTGTCCCGGCAGTATGCCGCGCCCAATTCCCCGCAGTGGTTCAACACCGGGTTGAACTGGGCCTACGGGATCGAAGGTCCCGCGCAGGGGCATTACTTCACCCATCCGGAAACCGGCCTGCCCGAAAAATCGAAAACCGCCTACGCGCGTCCGCAGCCGCATGCCTGCTTTATTCTTTCCGTCAACGACGACCTGGTGAATGAAGGCGGCATCATGGATTTGTGGCAACAGGAGGCGCGCCTGTTCAAATACGGGTCAGGCACCGGCACCAACTTTTCCAAATTGCGCGGAGCGGGCGAATTCTTGTCCGGCGGCGGGCAGTCCTCCGGCCTGATGAGTTTCCTGAAAATCGGCGACCGCGCGGCCGGCGCCATCAAATCCGGCGGCACCACGCGCCGCGCCGCCAAGATGGTCACCCTCGACATCGACCATCCTGACATCGAAGAGTTCATCGAATGGAAAGCCCGCGAGGAACGCAAAGTGGCCGCGTTGGCGGTGGGCAGCAAGCTCTGCCGCAGGCATCTCAAGAATGTTCTGAAATCCTGCTGGGACTGGGACGACGAGGAGAACCGGTTCAACATCCACTCCAATAAAAAACTGCGCAAGGCGGTGCGGGAAGCCCTGCGCGATTTCATTCCGGAAAATTATGTGTTCCGCATCATCCAGTTGGGAAAGCAGGGCGTGCGCGACATCGAGTTTGAAGAATACGATACCAACTGGACTTCGGAAGCCTACCAGACCGTATCGGGACAGAACTCCAACAACTCGGTGCGCCTGACCAACGATTTCCTGAAAGCGGTCGAAAACGACGGAACGTGGAAGCTCACCGCCCGCACTACCGGAGAGACGGTGAAGACCCTACCGGCCCGCGATTTGTGGGACAAGATCAACCAGTCGTCCTGGGCCTCGGCCGATCCCGGAGTGCAGTTCGACACCACCATTAACGAGTGGCACACCTGTCCCGCCGGCGGCCGTATCAACGCCTCCAACCCCTGCTCGGAGTACATGTTTCTCGACGACACCGCGTGCAACCTCGCTTCCATCAACCTCATCCGGTTTTATGACGAAAAGAAGGAACGGTTCGACGTGCCCCGGTTCGTCGAAGCCTGCCGGTTGTGGACGTTGACGCTGGAAATTTCCGTAGCCATGGCGCAGTTTCCAAACAAGGCCATCGCACAGAAAAGTTACGAATACCGGACGCTGGGCCTCGGTTACGCCAACCTGGGAACGCTGTTGATGGTGCAGGGCATCGCCTACGATTCCGAAGAAGCGCTGGCCATCACCGGCGCGATCACCGCGTTGATGACAGGCACCGCCTACGTCATGTCCGCCGAAATGGCGGCCAAGCTGGGATCGTTCCCGCGGTACCAGGAGAACCAGAAAAGCATGTTGCGGGTGATCCGCAACCATCGCCGTGCGGCCTACAACTGCGACTCCTCCGAGTACGAAGGCTTGACCATCTTCCCGCGGGGAATCGACGCCGCGTATTGTCCCGAATATCTGCGCACCGCGGCGGTGGAATCGTGGGACCGCGCGCTCGAGTTGGGCGTCCGCCACGGCTACCGCAACGCGCAGACCACCTGCATCGCCCCCACCGGCACCATCGGTTTGCTGATGGATTGTGACACCACCGGTATCGAACCCGACTTCGCGCTGGTCAAGTACAAGAAACTGGCGGGCGGCGGTTACTTCAAGATCATCAACCAGTCGGTGCCCCTGGCGCTGAAGAAACAGGGATACCCGGAAGCGGAGATCACCGATATCGTGAATTACTGCGTGGGTACGGGCAGTCTGAAGTCCGCCCCCGTCATCAACCGCGAATCGTTGAAGTCCAAGGGCTTTGCCGACGAAATTCTGGATCAGGTGGAGCAGGAATTGCCGAAGGTGTTTGATATCACCTTCGCCTTCAACAAGCACGTTCTGGGTGAATCGTTCTGCCGGGAATTGCTCGGCATTAAGGATGAGATGTTGAACGCCTTCGATTTCAACATGCTCAAGCATCTGGGATTCAGCGGCGAGGACATCCGGCGGGCCAACGACGCCATTTGCGGCACCATGACCATCGAAGGCGCGCCGCACCTCAAAGAGGAACATTACGCGGTGTTCGACTGCGCCAACAAGTGCGGCAAGTACGGCAAACGGTTCATCCGCCACCAAGCGCACATTCATAAAATGGCCGCCGCCCAGCCGTTCGTTTCCGGCGCCATTTCCAAGACCATCAACATGCCCAACAGCTCGACCGTCAAGGATGTGGAAACCGCCCACATGCAGTCGTGGCGACTGATGCTCAAGGGCACGGCGGTGTACCGCGACGGATCGAAGCTCAGCCAACCGCTCAACAGCGTCGCGGCAGACGACTTCAAACTTTCCGCGCTGGAAGACGAGGAAGAATGCAAGCCTCTCAAGGTGGCGGAAGAAATGGTGCAGACCGTCATAAAACGCCATACCCTGCCGCATCGCCGGAATGGATACACCCAAAAAGCCGTAGTCGGCGGACACAAGGTTTATCTGCGGACCGGTGAATACAAAGACCAAACGCTGGGCGAGATTTTCATCGACATGCACAAGGAAGGCGCGGCCTACCGCAGTCTGATGAACTGCTTCGCCATCTCCATCTCCCTCGGCCTGCAACATGGCGTCCCCCTCGAGGAATTCGTGGACGCGTTCGTCTTTACCCGGTTCGAGCCCAACGGCATTGTCACCGGCAATGACCGAATCTCCATGGCGACTTCGACCATTGATTATATTTTCCGGGAGCTTGCCATCAACTACCTGGGCCGGAACGATCTGGCCCAGGTAACTCCTGAAGACCTGCGCTCCGACGCACTTCAGAAAAATGAAGAAGTGTCGCCGGAGGATGTCAAAGACCAAGAGGGCGAAATTACCGACCTGGATCTGGGAGTCAAAGACGGTTCTTCACCGACCGGCGTTCAAACCGAACCGACGAAAACCGAGGCCCCGCCGGTGGCCGGCAACGGCAACGGCCGCTCCAACGGGGGCAGTGCGGCGGCCACGGTCCTGGGGACTTTGGTCCTGAACCCTCGGAGTTTGAAAACCGGGTCCGCGCTGGCTAAACTGAAAGGTTACGAGGGCGATCCGTGCGGTGAATGCGGGCAACTCACCCTCGTTCGCAACGGCACGTGCCTGAAATGTTTATCCTGCGGTGCCACTTCCGGGTGTTCATAAAACCACCCACAGAAACGCCCGGATCACCGTAGCTTGAGGGCCAGATCCTTATTTACCCTGCCAAAGTAAGGATCTGGCCTTTTCTTATGGAATCGGAATCCGCTTCAATCCTGAAGCGGATTTTTTATTGGATATCGGTTTCGAGATTGGCCGATTTGGCGCACCGGAAACCGAACGTCGGATTTTTCATTTGCGGGTCCACCAGGTTGCGATAGGAAATCGTGGCCATGTGGTCGGGACTCCGCCAGCTTCCGCCTTTCACCAGGTGGCGCGAATCGCCGGTGAGCCCCTCGGTTGATTCGGTCAGCGGCGAAAGCACCACCTGCGTGCTTACCCACTCCCACACATTACCGATCATATCCAGCGCTCCGAAGGGACTCGCCCCACGGGGAAAGGAGCCGGGCGGCGCGGCGTCCACAAACCCGTCGCGGTCTCCCAGGATATTTCCGTAACCTGCCAGCGGTTGATCGCCCCAGGGAAACCGATGACCGGAGTCGCCCCGTGCGGCGGTTTCCCATTCGTTTTCCGTCGGCAGGCGTTTGCCCGCCCACTGGCAGTAGCGTTGCGCCTCGAACCAGTTCACCGCCATGACCGGACACTGCGGGCAGGCTTCGCCGCCGGTGTAACGCGTTTCGTCGTATTCCGGTTGGAACTGCCGGTATTGCGCTACCGTAATCTCCGCCCGGTCGATGAAAAACTCGTTCATGTGTTTGCGTTCCATCCGGGTGTTCTCTCCCACGACAAAAGGCGACACCGGTTGCGAGGGAATCCAGTAAGAACCCGCGGGCACCCGCACCATGACCGACTGGTCTTTGTGATGAATCACCGAGGGCAGGTGAAAGGTTCGCGGAGTTATAAGAACAGGTGCGCGTTTAACGGTGGGGCGGCTGTACTGAACGGGCGCTTTGGGTTGCGGGGATTGGGGTGCGGGTTTGGGCGGTGCCGGCGGTGGAACGGTTTTACCCGGTTGGTGTTGGGCT
>SMVT01000091.1 GCA_004357365.1 Nitrospina sp. | reverse complement strand
GTCAGATTGCCGATGCTGATCACCCGGCAACCCAGGCGGCGTGTCTGAAAAATTTTAAAGCGGTAACACCGGGCGCGCACCCTTTGAACCAGCGCATACACCACCGCCAGCACACGCAGCAGGCCGTACACCGGCATCAGGTACAGGGAACGCTTGGGAGAAATGACCTCATAGAAAAATGCTTGGAGGCTCATGGGCGTGTTCCGCGCTCCTTTCTCTTTCCTGCAGATGATCCGCGTCTGGTTTATAATCGATAGCCATGGACATTGCCTACAATATTATCATAGCCGCCGCTCTCCTACTGCTTTCTCCCTATTGGTTGACCCGCATGGCGCTGGATCCTGCATTCCGATCCGAGTTGATCCAGCGCCTGCGGCAATGGCATTCCGTGCCGCCGCAAACCGGATGCCTGTGGGTGCACGCCTCATCGGTGGGCGAAGTGCGAGTGGCGGCGTTGTTGATCCGGGCCCTGCAACAAAAATTCCCCGGCCGCGCCGTGGTGTTATCCACCTTCACCCCAACCGGGGAAGCCCTGGCCCGGAATGAGCTGGACTGCCCGGTGTTCCGGCTGCCGCTGGATTTGCTGTTTCTGATCCGTCCGCTGCTGAAACGGCTCGACCCCGCGTTGCTGATTCTGATCGAAGCCGAGTTCTGGCCCAACCTGTTGCGCGCCTGTTTCAGAAAACAGATTCCCGTTATGCTGGCCAACGGACGGCTGTCCGCTCAATCCTTCGCGCGCTACCGCAAACTCAAGCCCTGGTTCCTGTGGCTGACCGCGGCGGTCCGCCTGTTTGCCATGCGTTCCCAAACGGAAGCCGACCGGCTTCTGCAATTGGGAATCGAGCCGGCGCGGATGCGGGTGGCGGGCAACATGAAATTCGACGCGCTGACCGCCGGTGCGGACCCCTCCGCTCCGAAGGTCCCTCAAATTGGCGAAAATACAGTTGTTTTCGGTTCCACCCGGCCGGGCGAGGAGCGCGCCATCGCAAATGCCATTGCGCAATTCCGCCAAAACCCTTTAAACTGGAAGTTCATAGTCGCACCTCGCCATATGCAACGATGCCGCGAAGTGGAGGGCATTTTGAGGGACTCGGGATTGGCGGTGACGCGCCACTCGGAACTGCAAAATGCCGCCGATTGCGAGCCGGTGCGGGTGGTGCTGGTCGATACCCTGGGGGTGTTGAACGATTATTACCGGACGGGGAAAGTGGCCTTTGTGGGCGGAGGATTCGATCCCAAACACGGCGGCCACAATATCGTCGAACCCGCCCTGTTGGGACTGCCGGTCCTTTACGGCAAACACATGGGCAACTTCGAGGAAGAGGCCCGCCTGCTGGCCGAATCCGGAGGCGGGATTCCCATCGAACGTCCGGAAGACCTGGCGCCGGCATTGGAAACTCTGCTGAACGACCCGGAAGAAATACAACGGCGCGGCGCTCTGGCCGCCCAAACCGTTGAACGGCAACAAGGCGCCGTGAATCGCCATCTCGAGGGGATTCAATCCCTGCTTGATAAAGGAACCACTGCTTGAACATGCAACCCCCAGCACAGCCACCGCCACCTCCCCAGAGCACCCGGAGTCCGCAACAAAAGGCGGCAGCCAACCCCAGCAAAAAAATCAAAGTTTTTAAAGCGCTTTCCTATGCCGCCGCGTTTCTCATCATGCCCGTATTCGGAATGCATTCTCTGGCGACCGGGAAAAAACGGCGCGGCCTCAAGCATCATTTCGGGTGGGTGCCCGAGGTGAAAAAACAGCCTGGGCAGAAACTGGTGTGGGTGCATGCCTTGTCGCTGGGCGAGGTCAACGGCGCGGCGCCGGTCCTGAAAATCCTCCGGGACAAACGGCCCAACATCATGATCGTGGTGTCGGTCACCACCGACGCCGGGTACGACGCCGCCCACCGTTTGATTCCGTTTGCGGACCACATCTTTTTTCATCCCCTGGACTGCTGGCCGTTCATCAACCGCGCATTGGACCGGATCCAACCGGATTTGTACGTTCTCACCGATACCGGGTTCTGGCCCGGCATGCTGATCAATCTGAAAGAACGGCGCATTCCGCCGATGGTGTTCAACGGCAGGATTTCACAGAAATCGCAGGACTGGTACCAGCGGGTGCCCTGGCTGGTCAAGCCTCTGCTGGAATCGTTTGCGGTGATCTGCATGCAGAGCGAGCGCGGGCGCACCACCATTCAAAAACTGGGCGCCCCGCCGAAACGCGTGCGCATCGTCGGCGATACCAAATTCGACGCCCTGCAGATCGTGCCGGAGCCCGAACGGCGCCGCATCCGCGACCGCCTGAAAATCCCGCAGGACGGCCTGGTGTGGGTGGCCGGCAGTACCCACGAAGGCGAAGAAAAAATATGCATCGAGGCCTATTTGAAACTGCGCCGGAAATTTGCCAATCTGTCCCTGGTCATTGCTCCCCGCAGGCTTGAGCGCGTGAAAGAGATTGCCAATTACTTTAAAAAAAATAACATCCAGTTTGTTCTGCGGTCGGAGTTAGACCCAAGAGCCAAACCGCAGACCTATATCGTTTTGCTGGATACGCTGGGCGAGTTGGCCAAAGTGTACTCCATCGCCAACATCGCGTTTGTCGGCAGGAGCCTGATCGCGCCGGGCGGCGGCCACAACCTGCTGGAACCGGTGGCGCAGGGCGTGCCGGTCCTGCACGGTCCGTATTTTGAAAACATCCAGAAAACCGCCAGCGAGCTGAAGCAACAAGGCTTGGCCATTATTGCGGCGGACGACCAGACTCTGTTCTCGTCCATTCGGGCTCTGTTAGGTTATCCGGAACACCTGGTCAAACTCCGGGCAAAGGCCGAGGCTTTTATTCAGGAGAAAAGAGGATCCGCGGTGGAAATCACCAAATACATTGTCGCCATCTTGAAGTAACCACTGACTCCGGTCCTGCTCAAAGAGGTGGTAAAACAAACCGATGTCTTTTGCAGAGTTAAAATCGACCTACGATATTCTCCAGAAAATGTCCTTTCCGGACAGCGAGCAATCGGAACAGCTGGCGGAATGGGTGTTTGATCTGATGGAGGTGGATGCCTACTATTCCCAGCTGGCTCTGGCCGTCTTCGAAGCCAAAGACTACACCCTGTGCGAAGAGGCGGATATGCTAAAGGTGAAAACGCTTAAAATCTGGCTGGAATCTTTTAAGGAAATTCCGGGGAACGACCGGCCCAACGTCGCTTACGCCAAAATGTACATCAATTCTCTGGAAAAACTGGTCAACCATCTACAGGCAGGAGAATAACAGGAACGCCCGCCCGGCGGCGGAAGTTTATTCGGCGCCCCCCGCCGCTTCCACCTTTTCCCCTTCTTTTTCAGCGGTCCACTGGCTGACCCCCCACACCGCCAGCGACGCCAGCGCAAACGCCGGCACCAGTTCATAAATCACCGTATCGGAGAGACCCAGCCCCTTCCATACCAGTGTCGTGATAAAACCGGTGAGCAGGCCGGCAATGGCACCTTCCCGCGTCACTTTTTTGGAATACAGCGTGAACAGGATCACCGGACCGAAACTCGCGCCCAGTCCCGACCAGGCCAGCAACACGAACCAGAAAATGACCGGCACTTTCAGCAGAGCGATGATCATCGCCCCGATGCCCAAAACCAGAATGGATATCCGGCTGATTTTCAGTATCTGTTGATGGCTCAGGTCGCGGTTGATCATTTGGGTACAGACGTCATGCGCCACGGCGGAGGCGGCGACGATGATCTGCGCCGACACGGTGGACATGATCGCTGCCAGCACGCCGGTCAGCACCACCGCCGAAACCACGGTGGGCAACAGGGCCTCCGCCGCTTTCGGAAACAGGTGTTCCGGATCGCTCAACCCCGGAAACAAAGCATGACCGCACAACCCGAGCAGGATCGCCGATCCGTAGACCAGAAACCCCCAGCCCAGGGCGATCCACATGCCGAGGCGGATGGTCCGGGTATCTTTGGCAGCCATGTAACGGTTGAGCACATGTGGCTGTCCGGGATAACCGAGGCCGATACCCAGCAGTCCGATCATGAATCCGAAAAACCCCCCCGCCGTGCGGCCGCCCATCCACTCCAGCGACTGCGGATGCGCCTGGCTCACCTGTTCGACCATGGCGCCGAACCCGCCGAGGCTTACCACCGCGATCCCCGCCAACAACACCAGACCGAACACCATGATCAACCCCTGCACGAAATCGGTCCACGCCACCGCCAGAAATCCGCCCAGCATCGTGTACAGAATGATGATCGCCGCGCCGATAGGAATGCTCAGATGGTGCGGCACGCCGAAGATGGCGTCGAAGGTTTTGCCGATGGCGGCGAACTGCGCCCCGACATAGGCCATCATGCACGCGAAGATGATGATGACCGAGATCAGGCGGAGGACATTCGTCTTGTCTTTGAAATGCGATTCCAGATAATCGGGAAGGGTGATGGCGTGGGTGTCGTGCGAAAATTTGCGCAGGCGTTCGGCCAGCAACAGCCAGTTGGCGGCGTAACCCATGAGGCAACCCGGCAGAAACCAGACGGCGGCCAGGCCTTCCTTGTAGACCAAGCCCACCGTGCCCAACACCGCCCAGGCGCTTTCCGACGAGGCGGTGGAGGACACCGCCGTCACCCACGCCTTGAGCGACCGGTCCGCCAGGAAAAAACTGGAGGGCGAAGTCGCCTTGCGCGAAGTCACCCACCCGATCCCCAGCAAAAGGATCACATATAAGATGAAGACAACACTAAAGGCGCCGGATAATTCGGTCATAGATATAGTGTAAGGCATTAATATAAAATCAGAAACTGCCAGCAGAAACATTCTTAAGATATTTTTAACCTTAATTCATTCTGCCTTTGCCCGCCACTTTTGAACCCGGTTGTTGCCGTAGTCCACTACGAAAACGGTACCATCATTCGCCACGGCTACCGCCATGGGGTGGTTAAATTGGCCAGAGGCGGTGCCTTCTTCTCCGAATGCCGTTAAAAATGTCCCTTCCTCCGATGAAAATTTCTGGATGCGATTATTGTAAAAATCCGCGGCAAACACATTCCCGGCTCTGTCCACGGTGATGCTGGTCACCACTGCAAACCAGCCTTGGAAGGGACCGGAAATATTTCTGGCAAAAGGCCCTCCCCACTTGTGTGAAAAATTTCCATCCGGTGAGAATACCTGTACCCGGTCATTATAGCCGTCGGCGACATAAAGGGAGCCGTCCGGGGCCAGTGCCACGTCGGTGGGATAATTGAAAATTTCGGCCTCCGCGCCCGTTTGCCGGGTTTCGCCCCATTGACGGATAAAGCTCCCATCGGGACGAAGTTGCTGGATTCTCTGGTTATAGAAATCGGCGACGAACAGATCGCCATTGGCAGCTACGGCCACGCCGCCTGGCGCATCAAATTCACCCGGCCCGGAACCGGAATGTCCGATCGTTCTTTGATGTGTGCCATCGAGGGCAAAGACCTCGATACGATCATTCCAGTAATCGGCCACATAAAGCTCGTTATGGGCAATGGTCAGATTCATGGGGCGCCCCAGTTGGCCAGGCTCTTGTCCGGCGGCGCCGAATTGACGCTTGAAGTTTCCCTCAAAGTCGAACACCTGTATCCGCGAATTGCGGGCATCGGAGACAAATACCTCGTGTTCGGTAACGGCAATCCCTGTCGGATCATTGAATTCTCCGGGACCGATTCCTCTTTCGCCCCAAGCGGCCACGAACCTGTACCCCGCCTCCTTTTCGGAAGCCATGAAAGTCGCACATCCAAAAGCCAGAAAACCTGCGGCGATAAGTAACGGGATTGCCAGAGCCATGAGAATTTTACGTTTCATATCCATTGCATCTTTCTCAGAAGTTGAATCGGAAGCCGAAGCGGACAAGGTAGTCTTTTTCCAAAGCCGTGCCGTTGAGGTCCTGAACCACAGGGATTTGCACCCCTCCTTCCACAATCCACCGTTTGGTCACGTATTGCAGTCCGGGCATGAGAAACAGCGTGGTGCCACCGGAATCAGGGTCTTGGGCACCGTTACTCCGGTTTTTATTCTGGTGGATGAGATTTCCTTCCAAGATGCCATAAAGGAAACCAGGAACACCGCTTCCCAAACTGCGCGGCCAAAGGCGATACTGGAAAGAAGCATCAAGGCGGGCGACATCGCCAAACTCAAAATTGTTGGCCTCGGTGTTGATTTTGTAACTGACTTGGGCATCAATTTCAAAGTCGAGGCTTAGATAGGTGGCCACCAGGCCGCCAAACGGGTCGACGGACCCTGACCCGGCCTGGACACTGGGAGGGAGGCGGCCAAATCCATCGGTTTCGTTATCTTCGCCGGTGGGAAGCTCCATACCGAAAAAGGGCGCAACCCGAAAAGTGCGCCCCGGAACGTCATCCTGAAAAACCGTATATCGACCGAACAGGGTCAGATCGCCTATACCACTTGTTTCACGGGTGCGGCGCACACCCATTGAGGTCATCTCCAGACTCTTGTCCACATAGGGCAGCACTCCGAAAACGGCCAAGTTGCTGGTTACCCCGTATCCAAGGACCGAGACGGCGGCAAATGCCCCACGATCCCGGTCCGCGCCACTGGGGTCGTCGCCCGATTGATCGAAGACAAACTGCTGACGGAATATAAATTCATCTTCGGCGACGGGCAAGGCCGTGTTGAACGTAATCGGCGCACCCAAAGCGGCTCCGACCCCCATAAACGAGAAAAACGCAACAGGGGTCCCTATGGTCCGGATGAACCTTTTGACCCGATCAATGATTTGCAAAACCATGTCTTTTATTCCTTCCTTTTGTCTTCTGGGCCCACTTGTACTTGTTCGAAATCGCGGAGAGTGAAGCCCGCGGCTTTTACGGTTTCCCTGGCGGTGGTTTCATCCAAAGTTTTTCCGGCGGCCATGGTGATGATGGTGGTCCCCGATCTAAGGTCGATATCAATTTTTTCAACTCCCTCCACCTTACTGAATTTTTTTTCTATGCCATAGGTACAGAAGGGGCAGGAAAGACCGTCCACATATACTTTGTAGACATGCTTCGCCTCTTGTGTCCCGGCGGCCGTTACCCCGAGGAACAAAACAAAAAGAATGCTTCCCAGGGTTTTCATGACCGAAGCTGCTTTCAGGTGATAGGACATTTTCAGGTCTCCGTAAGATTTCGATTGTTGCTCAATTACTCAGAGGTTGCCCCAGACCGGCGGCCTTAAGGGTTTCTTCATTGATCCCCTGGCCGCAACACTCTGCAAGCCGCCCGTCAATCACTACTGCCGGGACAGAACCGATACCCAGATTTTTTGCTCTTTTAGCAATATCCGGGTTTTTCATATCCAGCACGGTTACCTCACAGGAGGAACAGGCCAGACGGTTCACAACGGAAACCGCTTCTTCGCAAATCGCACATCCCGCACTAAAGATTTCTACTTTGCGTTTGTCATTCATGATTTTTTCTCTTTCTTTTTTTTTACTCTTTCCGGGTCGTTTCAGGGGCCTCAATGGCGTCAATGATCGAGCACACCTGTAGTGCTCCCTGGCCGGGACAGGCCGCAATCAGTTTTTCAAGAGCCGCTTGGATCCCCTTCATTAGCGCGATCTTCCGGGTTACCTCACCGAGTTTGGTTTGTGCCCGCTCACGGACATCGGCGCAATCGGTCGCGGGGTCGGTTCGCAGTGACAACAGTTCTTTGATCTCACGAAGAGTGAAACCCAGTTCCTGAGCCTGGCGGATAAAGCGGATTCGTTCTCCCGTTTCAGCCGGGTATACACGGTAGCCACCGGATGGAGGTTTGGGCGGCTGATCGACCAAGCCCTTGCGCTCGTAAAAACGAACCGTTTCGATTCCCACACCCGCCTTTTTTGCAACTTTGCTTATGGTCATGGCCGTCATAATCCTTACCTCCTGAAACCAATATAGACTCCGTACTCATGTACGGAGTCAAGCCTTAAAGCAATATTTGATTGGAGCGGAAAAGCTTTAAAAAAATGTTCCTGGGGTAGGGGAGAGCCCGATCCGAAGTCCGGTGGATTATTGGCCCTGTTTTCGCTAAACTACGTTGTTCTGACTGCACGAGCCAACCCCTGAGGACTGCGCGAAAATGCCCGATTACGATCCCAAAACCATTGAAGCCAAGTGGCAAAAGCGCTGGGAGGAGGAGAAATCCTTCAAGGTGGAGGCCGACCCCGCGAAGCCCAAATATTACCTGTTGGAGATGTTTCCCTACCCCTCCGGCCGCATCCACATGGGCCACGTCCGCAACTACACCATCGGCGACGCGCTGGCGCGCTTCAAGATGATGAAGGGGCTGAACGTCCTGCACCCCATCGGCTGGGACGCGTTCGGCATGCCCGCGGAAAACGCGGCGATCCAGAATCAGTCGCATCCCGACACCTGGACGCACGCCAACATCAAAACCATGACCGCGCAGATCAAGCGGCTCGGCCTCAGTTACGACTGGGACCGCGAAATCACCACCTGCGAACCGGAGTATTACCGGTGGAACCAGTGGTGCTTCCTGAAATTCATGGAGCGCGGCCTGGTCTACCGCAAAAACTCCGAGGTCAACTGGTGCGAATCCTGCAACACCGTGCTGGCCAACGAACAGGTGGTGGACGGCCTGTGCTGGCGATGCGACAGCGAAGTGGTTCCAAAACTGCAGGAAGGCTGGTTCTTTAAAATCACCGACTACGCCGACCGCCTGCTCGAAGCCTGTAAAGATCTGGAAGGCGGCTGGCCGGAGCAGGTGCTGACCATGCAGACCAACTGGATCGGCAAGAGCACCGGCGCGGAAGTCGATTTTCAGATCAAAGACTCGAAGGAATCGATCCAGGTGTTCACCACGCGGCCCGACACCTTGTACGGCGCCACCTTCATGGTCCTGGCGCCGGAGCATCCATTGACGCATTCCCTGTCGCGTGGAACGAAACAGGAAAAGACGATTGACGCGTTCATCAAAGAGGTGAAAAACCAGGACAAGATCGCCCGCACCCGCGAGGGCGGCGAAAAGCTCGGCGTCTTCATCGGCGCGCATGCCGTCAATCCGCTGAACGGCGAGACCATTCCCGTGTGGACCGCCAACTTCGTACTCATGGATTACGGCACCGGCGCCATCATGTCGGTGCCCGCCCACGACCAGCGCGATTTCGAATTCGCCAAAAAATACAAACTGCCCATCCGCATCGTCATTCGGCCGCCCGACGGCAATACCCACGCCGACGATTTGAAGGAGGCCATGACCGCACCGGGACCGATGACTCAGTCCGGATCGTTCGACGGGCTGGCCGGCGACGAGGCCAAACAGAAAGTGTGCGAGTATCTGCAATCGAAAAAAATCGGCAAAGCCACGGTGCAGTTTCGCCTGCGCGACTGGGGGGTATCACGCCAGCGTTACTGGGGCACCCCGGTGCCGATCATCTTCTGTGAAAAATGCGGCACGGTGCCGGTGCCTTACGCGGACCTGCCGGTGGTTCTGCCGCTCGACGCGCAGTTAGGAGACAAGGGCCAGTCGCCTTTGAAATCGCTCGACTCGTTTATCAACGTCCCCTGCCCGAAATGCAAAGCGCCGGCGAAGCGCGAGACCGATACGCTCGACACCTTCATCTGTTCCTCGTGGTATTTCGAACGCTTCACCTCGCCGCACGAGGAGAAGGCGCCGTTTTCCAAAGAGAGCAACCGCTACTGGATGGCGGTGGACCAGTACATCGGCGGCATCGAGCATGCCATTCTGCATCTGTTGTACTCCCGATTCTTTCATCACGTGTTCCGCGACATGGGTCTGGTGGCAACGAAGGAGCCTTTCGCCCACCTGCTGACCCAGGGCATGGTGATCAAGGACGGACGCAAAATGTCCAAACGCTGGGGCAACGTGGTGGACCCGGACCATATCATCGACCGGTACGGCGCGGACACGGCGCGTCTGTTCATCCTGTTCGCCGCGCCACCGACGAAACAATTGGAGTGGAGCGACCAGGGCGTGGAAGGCAGTTTTAAATTTTTGAAGCGGGTATGGCGGCTTTTTGAGGGCTCAAAAAATATCTTCGATGACAAGCCAGCAGGAGACGATACGGAGGCCGAGCTTCAGACCCAATTAAAGGATCTGCGGCGGATCATCCATGTCACCATCAAGCGCGTAACAGAGGACATTGAAAGGCGCATGCAGTTCAACACCGCCATCGCCGCCATCATGGAATTCGTGAATCACCTGCAAAAATTCCTCGAGGGGTGGATGAAGCACCCACACGAGCCTTCCGCCAAGGGGCAAGCGTTATTTAAAGAAGCCATAGAGACGTTGATTTTAGTGCTGTCGCCGTTCGCCCCGCACATCGCGGAGGAAATGTGGGAGCGTCTGGGCCAGCCGGACACCACGCATCAGGCGGGCTGGCCGGAGTACAAGGAAGAATATTTGCGCGCCGACCAAATCGAAATCGTCGTTCAGGTCAACGGCAAAGTGCGGCAGAAACTTTTGGTATCAGAGAGCATCGACGAAGCGTCGCTCAAAGTGAAAAGCCTGGAAGACCCGCGCATCCGGGAATGGACCGATGGCAAGGAAGTGAAAAAAGTCATCGTGGTTCCCAAAAAACTCGTCAACATCGTGGCGAAATAAGGGAATGCGTATGAACGCCCACAAGACATTGTGGCTGGCACTGGCAATTGGCCTGACGCTGTGGGGATGCGGTTATCAAATGGCCGGCCGGGGCGCCAGCCAACTGCCGCCGCACCTGAAGACCATCGCTATCCCCGTATTCGAAAACAGTTCCGCCGAGCCTGCCCTCCAGCGGCCGTTCACCGAAGCGCTCCGGCGCGCGTTCATCACCGACGGCCGCCTGCGGCTGGTGAACGACCAGAACAGAGCAGACCTGGTGATGACCGGCACTCTCACCAAATACTGGATTCGCGCCGTTGCGTTCAATAGTTTGGATGTCGCTATTGAATACTGGGTGTATCTGGAGGCGGACGTGCGGGTCGAGGACCGGGTCCAAAACCGGACCTACCTCAAGCAGAAATTACAAACGCGCTGGGATTACCTGGCGGACGACAGCGTGGTCAGCTCGGAGGCCTCGCGGCAGGAAGCCCTGGTGCAGACCTACCGGGTGTTGTCCCAGCGGCTGGTCAGCCTGGTCAACGATAAATTTTAAACGGAGCACCTCGTGACGGCATTGGAACTGATTCAACAAATCGAATCGGGCACAACGCATCCCGTCTATTTTCTTTACGGCGAGGAGGATTTTTTCCAGAGGGAACTCATCGCCGCGCTGACCCGGCGATGGATCACGCCGGACAACCGGGATTTCAATTTCGAAACCTTCGAGGCGAAAACCAGCACCGTTCACGAATGGATCGGCGCCTGCAAAACCCTCTCATTTTTCGGCGGGGAAAAACTGGTGATCGTCCGCGGCCTCGACGAAGTCGAATGGGAGGACGGCAAGGTGACGCCTCTTCTCGATTACGTGTCCGATCCCGTTCCGGAGGCCTGCCTGGTGCTGACCGCCCGCAAAGCCGACCGCAAACGGAAAGTGTATAAGGCTCTGGCCAAATTGAAAGGCGCGGGAGAATGCACCGCTCCCCGCGAGCCGGCATTGATCGCCTGGCTGAAAAATCGCGCGAAAGAATCAAAACGCACGTTGACTGCCGGCGCGGCGCGTTTGATGGTCGAGCGGGTGGGGCTCAAGCCCGGCCTGCTGGCCGGCGAATTGGAAAAGGTCATCACCTTCGCCGGCAAGACTCAGTCGATTGACGAGCAGGCGGTCATGGCGGTGGTCGGTGAGACGCGGCTGGAAAACGTGTTCGACCTGACCGATGCTTTAAAAGCGAAAAACCCCGTCCGGGCGCTCAGCATTCTGCGCAACCATCTGGAACACGGCGAACAGCCAGTCAAACTGCTGGGAATGATCGCCTGGCAGTTCCGTCTGATCTGGGAGGTCAAGCATCATCAAACCACCGGCACGCCGCCCTCACGCATCGCGCAGAAAATGGGAATCGCCCCGTTCCAGGCGGAACAGGCCCTGCGGTATACGGGAAAATTCAGCGAAGGACAATTGCGGGAGGGATTCCGAAGCCTGTTTCAGGCAGACCGGGAACTGAAAGGTTCCGGCAAGGCGCCGAAGGGGATTCTCGAAACCTTGGTGTTGCGGTTGTGTTCAGCCGGCGGTTGACAGCTGGTGGACTTTTTTGGCAAGACCGGAAATTTTCCGGGACGCGGTGCGCAAATGCAGCACGCCCTTGCTGGACACTTTCGCGATGACCATTTCCGCTTTACGCAGGCTTTGTTGGGCCGCCTCCACGTTTTTTTCTGCCACCGCGGTTAATACTTTCTTGGTGTGGCTCTTCACCTGCGTGCGGTAACTGGTGTTGCGGGCATTACGCTTGTGGTTCTGCCGGTTGCGTTTAATAGCGGACTGATGATTGGCCAATGAAACCTCCATGACGGATAAATATTGCTACCGGAAGGGGACAGTGTATCCCAAGCCGGTGGATTTGAACAGAGTTTAGCTTTGTACACAATCCAGCCGGGGGTTGCAAGCGTTTTCCGGCACGGGCCGCGGGCCGGCCTCGCAAGCCTTTTTTTTGAAACGATTTAGGGAGAAGCCGCCGAACCTCCCAACCAGCCCCGCAATCGGCCTTCCAGCCGTTGGAATTCATACACCACCTGCTCGTACCAGAAGAGAATGTGCGCCCGGTTCCCGGCTTCCCCGGCGCGTTCGAGATATCCAGTGGCGGTGCGCAGGGGCGCGGCGGACAAATTCAGGGCCGATCCCGTCATTAAATGCGCGGCTTCCCGAACGACTGTCCAATGGCTTTCGTTTTTAGCCCGGGTCAACCGCTCCATGCGTTGCGGACCGTCCGTCAAATAGATGTTCGCGATTTCGCGCAACAGCTCTTCGTCGCCGTCGCATATTTCCAGGGCAGTGTTGTGATCGATGGTCTCCGGTTCCAGTGGCACAGCGGCCAGACCCGGTAACGCCGACACCGTTTTTTCGTCAATCGGCATTTGGAGAAAGTGATCGATTCCAGCCGCCGCATCCTGCTTGGGTCCCAAGGCCACCACCCAAGGAGAGGTTTTCTCTCCGAGCGATTGCCGCCATTCGGAAAACGTTTTTAGTTGATCACCGGAAACCTGCTCCGGCCCCAACACCAGTATCTGGCAAGCGGACTGATCCAGAAATTCTTTCACCTCGGACCAGGTCTCGAAGGCCTGAACCAAATGGCCGGTCGACTTCAAAGATTTGAGGGTGCCAATCCGTTCGCTGTCATTATCGATGACCAGAATTTTCATGAGGGGTAAAATGCATGGAACTCATGGAGGGAGCAGGAAGAATGCCCCGGAAAATCTCAGACTTTCCCAAACGTTGCGGGGCATTCATGGATTCGGGAAAGCGCACGCCTGTTGAATCCAACATACCGCCCCCGGCACCGGGCCGCAAGCTTATTTTTGCGTTTATGGAATTCCGGATTAAAGCGCGTTCGTAGTTTGATATGATAACTATTATATTTCTTCATTATATATGAGAACGTTTTGATGCCTTTCCGAAATCCTGAATCCAGAATCAAGGTCGGCGTCAGCAGTTGCCTGCTGGGGGAAAAAGTGCGCTGGGACGGCAACCACAAGCGTAACCGAACCGTCAAGAACCAGCTGGGGCGGATATTCGAATGGGTACCGACCTGCCCCGAGGTGGAGATCTGCATGGGCGTCCCGCGCCAGGCGGTGCGGTTGATGGGAAATTTGAAATCACCCCGGCTCGTGGCCACCGCATCGGCCACCGACTGGACGGCACGTATGACGCGTTACGCCCGCAAGCGGTCACGGGAGTTGGCGAAGCGGGGCGTGTGCGGCTACATTTTTAAAGCGAGGTCGCCTTCCTGTGGTGTGGTCCGTATCCCGGTGACTGCCCAAAATGGAAAAACCACCGCCCAAGGACGCGGCCTTTTTGCGGATGCCTTCATGCGGCGGCATTCAATGGTTCCGGTGGAAGACGAGGACCGTCTGCAGGACGCACGGGTGCGCGAAAATTTTATCACCCGTGTATTTGCGTACCACCGGCTGTCGCAATTGTTCAACGGCCGGATGTCGCGAAAAACATTGGCGCAGTTTCACCAGGCGCACAAGTGTCTGCTGATGGCCCACAGCCGCAAACACGAAGCCGCACTCGCAAAACTGATAGAGCGGGCCCACCGGGGGTCCCCTGCGCAATGGAAAACCCGTTATGCCGAACCGTTCATGCAGGCGTTGACTTTTAAAACCACGGTGAAGAAAAACGCCGCCGTTTTAAATTACATGCTCGGGGTTTTAAAAAAGTCATTATCGGAAGCGGAGACCCAAAACGTCATCCAAGCAATCGAGAGTTATCGCAACGGGTCGGTATCATTCATAAAACCCGTCACACGGATCAAGCGTCATGTCCGCAAACACAAAGTCGACTATCTGGCCAACCAGGCCTATCTCAACTGCTCGGCGCAGGGCCAATTCCGCTGAAGCGTTATTGCGCGACTCATCCGGTACCTTCGCCAGCCGAGGTTTTAAAGTTACCCGCGGCGGTTCGCCGCCCGGTCCATGATATGATAGGGTCATGCTGGAGAATTCTGGGGCTGTGGCGCAGTTGGGAGCGCGCTTGAATCGCACTCAAGAGGTCGGGGGTTCGAGCCCCCCCAGCTCCACCAATTATATCAATTGGTTAGCTTTTTGAGGTTAGCTCGAAATTGCAGGATTGTGCACTAATTGTGCACTAGATTTCATTTGGACGTTTCCATCCAGTAATTCTACTGCGTTTACCTTGTGGCCTGGGGCAAGGTGGGCATACCGCAAAGTCATGGTCAAAGTCTTATGACCAAGCAATTCCTTGATGGTGGTAATATCCACTCCTTTCATAACCAACTGGCTTGCAAAGGTATGCCTCAAGTCATGGAACGTGAAATCCTTGATCCCTACTTTCTTTAAGGCTGAATGAAAGGATCGCTTGATATCCAGGTACCGCTGGCCTTCCCCATCCACAAACACATAAGGACTGTCCAAACGTCTTACAATCCCTTGTAGGGCTTGTCTCAAGGTCTGATTGATCGGGATTTCCCGGCGTTCTCCATTCTTGGTGATATCCAAGGTGATAAAACCATGTCGGAGGTCAACGTGTTTTTCCCATTCCAGCGAAAGGATTTCACCTTTCCGCATTCCAGTGTTTAAAGCGGTGATAACAATGGGCCTCAAATGAGGGAGACAGGCGTTTACAAGTGCCTCTGCTTCCTCATGGGAAAGATACCGGAGCCGCCGGTTATTCTCAGGTAAATGCTTTACCCGATTTACCCGTTTAGCGGCTTCCTCTTCCACCATGTCCCACTCTACCGCTTTGGTGAACATATGCTTGATGGTAGCCAAATACCTATTGGCCGTTGCAGGTTTCCTACCCTTAGAAAGCAAACTGGTCTGAAATTCCTCAATGAGACGGGTGGTAAATCGTCTTAAGGGACAATTGCCAAACTCTTTAACCAGTTTTTGTACTAGATACTTTTTGCTTTCAAAGGATTTCTGCCGTTCCGCCCAAACCAAGTAAGGCTCTGCCAATTCCCGAAAAGAATGATTGCCCATCCGTTTAATCGGGATCGGTTCTTTACCTTCCTGAACATCCTTTTTCCGGACGATTAAAAGAGCTTGAGCTTCCTTGTATTGTTTGGAATGGCTGGATTCCCGGCGAATTTTCCCATCGGGGTCAGCATAACTGATCCACCAAGTATTGCCCCGCTTATAAAGACCTTTTGCTTTTGCCATGCTTTCCTCCCTTCTTTTGGGGTTTAAGTTGAAATTCTCCTTCTTCCAGGAGTCGTATTAACGCTACTGGTTTTCCTCTCTTGGTAACCACCACCTCCTT
>SMVT01000090.1 GCA_004357365.1 Nitrospina sp. | reverse complement strand
CCCACTTCCGTACCCGCCGGCAGACCCTGGCTGGCAAGGCTGAGGCGGATTTCATGCGCGCGGTTGGACGGAACGTGAATGTTTCTGCCGTTGTTGGTCAGTTTCCTCGGAATGTTCTGGGAGTCCAACTGTTCGACCACCGCCGCCGCGTCCTGATCCGACAGGTTGGCATACAGCAGTCGGTAATCCGGTACCTGGACCCACAGCGAAATGGCGACCAGTGCGCCGATGACCAGCGCCAATCCCCCCAGCGCCACCACCTTGTTGGTGGGTGGGAGTGCGAGATAACGTTGCCAGAGGTTTCGGAGGAATTGCAGAAAGGTTTCCATAAGGGAGTCGGGTTCCGTTTAAGATTCAGTCAAGGGCGGCCGGCGTCATCGTCCCAGATCGATCGCCCTCAGCGCCATCGCCTTGGCGGCGTTCATGGACTGCACGTTGGCTTCGAACGAGCGGGTGGCGTTGATCAGGTTGACCATCTCCTCCATGAGGTTGATGTTGGGCATGGCGACGTAACCTTCCGGGTTGGCGTCGGGATGATTCGGGTTGTAGACCAGGATGGGCGGCGACTGATCCTCCACCACTGCCGTCACCGCGACCTGGCGCACCTGGTCGGCGAGGGCGTCGCTCAGCGTCCCTGAAAACGGGTCGAGCGGCAGGGCGGTGAACACCACGTCCTTGCGCTTGTAGGGTCCACCCTCCGGGGTGCGCGTGGTTTCGATATTGGCCAGGTTGCTGGCGATGGCGTCCATGCGCATGCGCTGGGCGGTGAGGCCGGACGCGCCGATCTGCATCGAAGTCAGAAAATCCATAAAAGTTCCCCTCCAATTATTAGCCGAATTCGGGTTCAAAGCGTTGAAATTCCCCACATCTCAGGGATTATCAATAGGTTAGAGCAAGTTCTGTACCAAACTTGCCGGTTTGGGAGGGAACGGGTCCTGCTGGAGGAAAACAGATAACCCTTTATAAATACAGGGGTTCAGCGCTTTCAGGAAGGGGTTATAAAAATTGCCTCGGGGCGCTCGCCCCGCGGACCGGTAAAAAATGTCACAGATTTGACGCCACCCGGCAAACTTGGCAAACGGATGGCCCCCTTTTCATAAAGGGGGAGCCTTAACTCTCTTTCTCTTTGTACTCGTTGAGTTTGTTGCGGAGGGTGCGGATGCTGATGCCGAGGATTTCGGCGGCTTTGGTTTTATTGTTCCCGGTTTCTTCCAGGGTTTTGAAAATGAGTTCCCGTTCCATTTGGTAAATGGTGCCGCGAAAACTGCCCAGGGCATTATTGTTTCCCGTCGCTTCAGCGGCAACGCTGTCCTCCATGAACAGGTGGGCGGGCTCGATGGTGTCACCGGGACACATCAGCACGGAGCGCTCGATGATGTTCTCCAGTTCGCGCACGTTGCCGCGCCATTGGTACTTGTTGAGGAGCGCCAACGTTTCCGGCGCAATAGATGAAATGTTTTTGCCGTTTTCGCGGCTGTGTTTTTTCAGGAAATGATCGGCCAGTATCGGCAGGTCTTCCATGCGTTCGCGCAGGGGCGGCAATTTGACGGGGATGACGTTGAGGCGGTAATACAGATCCTCGCGGAACTTGCCCTCGTCGATCAGTTGTTTGGGTTCGCGGTTGGTGGTGGCAATGACGCGCACGTCGATGGGGATCGGTTCGCGTCCGCCGACTTTATCGATTTCGTGTTCCTGCAGGACGCGCAGGAGTTTCGCCTGGAGCGGCGGCGTCATTTCGGTGACTTCATCTAAAAGCAAAGTGCCCTTGTGCGCCAGCTCGAACTTGCCTTCCTTTTTGGCGATGGCGCCGGTGAACGCGCCTTTCTCGTGGCCGAACAACTCCGATTCCAACAGGCCTTCCGGCAGGGCGGCGCAGTTGACCGCCAGGAACGGCTGGTCGGCGCGCGGACTGCATTGGTGAATGTAGCGCGCCACCATTTCCTTGCCCGTCCCGGTTTCGCCGGAGATCAGCACGGTGGATTTGCTGTAGGCGATGTTTTCGACGAACTTCACCATCTCCAGCATGGTTTTGTTTTGCGTGATCATTTCCCCCGCTGTGCCGCTTTTCGGTTTCGGCGTGGGGGTTTCCGGCGCCGGGGCTGAAGCGGGCTCCGGTTCGCTGAGAAACGCCCGGTTGACGGTGCCCGCCAGGATTTCAATCGAAAACGGTTTCAGCAGGTAATCGAACGCACCCTGCTTCATCGACTCCACCGCGTTGTCGATGGTGCCGTAGGCGGTCATCATGATGACCTGGGTGTGGGGCCACTGCTCCTTGATTTCCCGGAGCAGTTCCTGTCCGCTCATCTTCGGCATCTTCACGTCGGAGATGACGAGGTCGAATACTTCGCCTTCGAGACGGAGCAGGGCATCGGCTCCGTTCTCCGCCGCTTCGGTCTGATGCCCTTCGCGCTTCAATGCTTCGGTGATGGCGATGCGCATTTCCGGCTCGTCGTCGACGATCAGGATTTTTTTCGACGCGTGATCGGCCATGGTTCTCTTATTCCCATCCCGGCAGGTTGACGATGAATGTGGTGCCTTCGCCTTCACGGCTTTGGACGTCGATGGTGCCCTGATGCGCCTTGACGATGTTGTGGGCGATGGCGAGGCCCAGCCCGGTGCCCTTGTCCTTGGTGCTGAAGAACGGATTGAAAATGTTTTCGCGGTTCGCTGACGAAATGCCCACCCCGGTGTCGGATATGGTGGTGGTGATGAAATGGCGGTGATAGGTGTTGTCATCCGCCGACCTGTTTTTTTCGATACGCAGTTTCAGATCGCCGCCGTCGGGCATGGCCTGCACGGCGTTGCGGATGAAATTGAGAAACACCTGTTGCAGAAGTTCCTTGTCACCCTGCACCAGCGGTTCGTCTTTGCAGTAGTCGCAATAGAGGGTAACCGTGTCGGGCACCTGCAGATCGGTGTTCGATTCCAGGATGCCGCGCAACAGATCGTTGATGTTGCATTGCTTACGCGACGGTTCCGGCGATTTTGCGAACAGCAGCAGGCTGGAGATGATGCGGTCCATGTTCTTGACGCCGGAGACGATGTGGTCGGGCAGTTTTATCTTTTCCGGGTCGCCCTGGGAATCTTTTTTCATGACCGAGGCGAACAGTTCGATGCTTGCCAGGGGGTTGCGGATTTCGTGGGCGATGCCGGCGGCCATTTCCCCCATGGCGCGCAGGCGGTCGTTGCGCTCGGCTTCCTCTTCGAGTTGTTTGAGTTCGGTGATGTCCTGCACGATGAGCACGGTTCCCAGCCGCGCACCGGAAGCATCGTGCACGGGTGATGCGGATATGCGCACCTTGATCCGGCGGCCCTCGGCATTTTTTAATTCTTCATCCTGGATCAGGTTGCCTTTCTTAGATTCCTTGAGGCGTTCCACCATCGTGTGGAAAAGAGGATACGGTACCGCCTCGTGGAGCGGCCGGTTCAGGCATTCTTCCGGCGGCAGGTTGAGGAGGGCCCCGGCGGTCTGGCTGAGGGTGGTGATACTTTGATTTTCGTCCACCACAATGACGCCGCTGGTCAGGCTTTCCAGAATGTTGTGCAGATAGTTTTTGACCTTCTCTTTTTCCTGCAGGTTGTTTTCCAGCTCGATATTTTTTTTCTCCAGCTCCTGGTTGAGATCCTTGATCCGCTCCTGCAGGGTCTCGTAGGATTTCTGCAGGTGCTGGGTGGTTTCATTGAAAGCCTGAAACGCATCCCGCAAAACCTCCAGCTCCTTCTGCTTTTTATCTTCTTCGGTCGGATCAGCCATCGATGCACCACGCGCACGGGGTTGGGGTATCTGTGTACCTGTTTTCATTATAGGGGATTATAAAAGCTCTTTTAACCGTTTTTCCCAGTCGAGCACATTCAGGTGGGATTGGGCGGCTTTTATCAAGAGATCGTCCTGGCTCTCGGCCACCAGGGTTTTGAGTTCGGTTTCGGCCTGGTCTTTTTTATCGAGGCGGTCGAGGTTGTCGATGATCAGATAATCCGCCCAGTCTTTGAGCCGGTGATCGGGAAACAGCTTGCGTCCCGCCCTCAGGGCGTCCAGGGATTGAGCGGGTTGATTCTGCATGGACAGCACCATGCCCAGCTTGTAGTAGGCGCTTTGCACGTACTCCGGCGGATGGCGGATGGTGCGGTCGTAGGTGTCGACGGTTTTGCGGTAGGCGCGGGCTGCGTTGCGCAAATCCTCGCGGGCGAACCAGGTCTCCGCCATCAGGTAATGAATTTTCGGGAGGTCCACGTTCTCCGAATCCAGGAGCTTGTTGAAAATTTCGATGGACCGGCCGTATTGCTTTTGTCCCAGGTGGGCGCGGGCCAGAATGATCTGCGCTTCCGGCAGGCGCGGGCTGTCGGTATAGGTGTTGATGAACGTCCGGGCGACCCGCTCCGCTTCCTTGAAGCGGTTTTCGTTGAGATGGATTTCGCCCAGATCCAAGAACAGGCGGTCGGTGTAGGCCCCGTTGATGTCCGCGGACTTGACCTTCTCAAAAAATTTGAGCGCTTCCGAATTCATGCCGATGGCCTTGTAACTTTCGCCGATCTGCAACTGGGTGAGCGCGCGGTTCAATTCGCCGATGCCCAGGTTCAGGTAATCGGCATAGGCGTAGAGCAGAGGCAGGTGGCCGTTTTGTTTGGCGTATTGATCGATCAGGTGCACCATGGACAACCGCAGATAGTTTTTCGCCCAGCGGTGAAACTTGGAGGTCTCCTCGAAAGGAAGCAGGCGTTTGAACTGTTCGATCGCCTCCAGGTAGCGTTGCTCCCGGTAATACGCCGACCCGCGGCTGAACGTGGCTTCCGCCAGAATGTCCTGCGATTGCGGATTGCCGGAAACCTCTTCGAGCGTGCGGTAGGGATGGTAATAGGGCGACACGTCGAAAATGAGATCCTTGACCGGCAGGCCGGGGAACCGGATGCCGACGTCGGCCATACGGATTTGCGCGTATTGCGATTCCGCACTGCCGGGATGGATGTTGAGCGATTTGTTGAACACCGTGAGCGCCGCCATGCCGTCCTTTGCCAGAAGGTAGGTGTCGCCGATGCGGTTCAATCCCTGGTGCGCGTTGGGGGAGTCCGGTGCCAGGTTGACCAGATTGAAGTAATAGGCCCGCGCCTGGGTGTATTGTTTCCGGTTGAAATAAATTTCCCCGAGGATGTAATTGACCTCCGGCTGTTCATTCAACTCGTCGGGCCAGCGCTTCACGACGTCCTCGTAAATTTTTAAAGCTTTTTTGTAATCCCCGGCCTTGTAATAGCGTTGCGCAATCCGGAAGAGTCCCTTTTTGGCTTTAGCGTTTTGCGGGGATCGCCGCAACAGAATCTGGAACGTTTTATAGGCGTCCTCCAGCTTGTCCTCCTCGATAAGCATGAGGCCCATTCCCGTTTCCCGTGCGGTGTTGTAACGGCTGGTCTTATTTTCTTGCATTCCCTTTTCATACATCGTGCGCGCCTCCAGCGTGTAACCCAGATCCTCGTAAATGGACGCGGCCTTGAACAGGGCGTGATCGTAAAACTGGGAATCGGGATAGGTCCGCATGGCGTATTGATAGGCGGCCAGGGCCCGTTCATAATTGGGGTAAGAGTCGCGCTGGGTCAGGTTGTATTCCGATTCGGCAATCAGGTAAGCCGCGTTCGACAGGAAACGGCTTTCCCGGTATTTCTGCTGGAAGCGCTTGAAGGCGGGCAGTGCCTGCGCGTAATCTTTGTTCTGGAAAAATTTTAAGGCCTTGTCATAGTCCTTGTGTCCGCTCTTGAGTTCTTCTTCGGGGTCGAGGGCACGGAACTTCCGGAATTGTTTTTGAGTCAGGCGTGCCGCAGGCGCCGCGGCTTTCACCGTGGGTTGTTTCTTTTTGCGCGCAACCTGTTTGGAGACGGCACCTTTCGATTTCAGATCGATCACGATCTGTGCGGGCTGGTGTTGCATGAAATGCACCAGACGCGTGTCCCGGCCTTTCAGCCAGAAAGTGAACTTGACGTTTTTCTGGATTTCCTCCACTTGGATTTCAGCGAGGCGCGAATCCCGGAACGCGTTGGATTGCACCCTGGGGTTCAGGGTGGCGTTGCGGATCCACAGCACCGCTTTGGCATCGGCGGCGCTGGTGATCAGCCGGTACTTGGTGTCCTGGTTCAACTGGATCAGGATTCGGGTGAAGCCCCGGTGGCTTCCCAGCCGGTAGTTTTCCACCTGTGTGAAGGCTTCCCGGCTTTCCACGGAGGTCTGGGGATTGAGCAGAATCGCGAGGCCCAGGACAGTCAGCCAAACCAGGGAACGGATTATGTGTCGGTGCGTCATCAGGATCATCCCGTGAATAAACTCAACGATTATAGAATAGCAAATTTGATACCAACCGGATGCCGGGTCTGCCGAGGCCGGCCGCGGGTCCGGCGAAACACCTTTGTTTCATTGGGCTTGAGGTGCGGGTGCTGATGGCCGGAGGATCGGGAGAGGGCCCTCGCCAACGGACGCCTGGGCAGACCGGCCTTGTAGTCAAGGAATTGACGTCCGCATCTGGGCCGGGGTTTTAGCCGGACGGCTCGTCCAAACGGTCGGCCAGGTCGCGGATTTTTTTTGAGAGATGGACGGGGTAGGGGTCGGCCGGTTTCAGGGAACGCAGGTGTTCCGGGAGCAGTAACAGTTGCCGGGCGGCCCGTTTGCGGTGTTGATCCAGAGATGCGGGAGGCCTCAATCGTTTGCCCTGGCGCATGCAGGGTTTCAATAAGGATTCTCCGGCGAGCACTTCGCTGTCCAGCGCCAGATGATCCTCCTGCATTTTTCCCTGATCGCTGAAGGTTCTGGAAATTTGTTTTCGGCCGGGCCAGGTGGCCTTGCCGGGGGAACGTTTGCGGCGCGGTTGTCCGTCGTACTCCTGCATTTTATAAACGCATTCCAGCGTTGGCGCGTCTTCCGAGACCGCCAGACGGGTTCCGATGCCGAAACCGTCGATCGGTGCCTGCTGGCCCATCAGGGTTTCGAGGGCGTATTCATCGAGATTGCCGCTGGCAAAGATCAGGGTGTCCTGCAACCCGCCGTCGTCCAGGATGGTCCGGACTTTTCGGGACAGGGCCGCCAGATCGCCGCTGTCCAGTCGTACGCCTTTAATTGTAATTCCTTCCTTTTTGAGTTCGGAGGACAAGGCCACTACACGGTACGCGGCTTGTTCGGTGTCGTAGGTATCCAGAAGAAAAATCGTACTGTCGGGCCAGGAGCGCGCGAAATTTTTGAAGGCGGCGGCTTCATCCGTGTGGGCCTGAATAAAGGAATGCGCCATGGTGCCGAACACCGGGATGCCGTAAAACGCCTCTGCCGGCACCGTGGCGGACCCGGTGAAGCCGGCGATATAACTGGCGCGGGCCACCCGCAACCCGGCTTCCGTACCGTGCGCCCGGCGCAGTCCGAAATCCAACAGCATTTTGCCGGGCGCCGCCAACACCATGCGCGCCGCTTTCGAAGCCGCCAGGACTTGGAACTGCAGAATGTTGATGACGCAGGTCTCCACCAACTGCGCCTGCGGCAGGGGCGCGGTGATTCTCAGCACCGGTTCGTTGGCGAAAAAGACCGTGCCCTCCGGCAGGGCGTCGACGTCTCCGGTGAACCGGAAATCCCTGAGGGACTCCACAAACTCCGCGGGGAAACGGCCGGAAGTGCTCAGCCAATCCCGCTCCTGCCGGGTGAACTGAAGGCCTTCCAGATATTCGAGAACCTGTTCCAAACCGGCGGCCATCATAAAATTGCGCTCCGCAGGCAGGTTGCGAATATAAAACTCGAAGACCGCGGTTCGGTCCATGCCTTGGTCGTGATACGCCTTGAGCATGGCCAGTTGATACAGATCGGTCATTACCGCCGGCGGGGATGACGGGGTGAAACCCACCGACTCCACCGTCGCGGGATGGCACCCGAGCTCAAGCATTTCGTCCACCGCTTTGGGACCGTCTTCGGGTTTCACGTTGACCGCGCGGATGGCGTCTTCCAAAAGGACCACCGAATAGTTATGGCGGACCGCGTCGCGCACCGAATTGAGGACGCAGTAATCCGTCGCCAGTCCCCCTACGAACAGGCGGTTGACGCCGGCCTGTTTCAAACGCGAATCGAGGTCGGTGTTTTCGAATGCGGAGTAGGCGTCGCTTTTCGGTTCGGTGGCTTTGCTGAT
>SMVT01000089.1 GCA_004357365.1 Nitrospina sp. | reverse complement strand
GGTGGAGATTTCGATAATGTCGTCGTGCTTGATCAGGTCCGAGTAAGCGCACCCGTGGCCGTGTTTGATCTTCTCCGCCTCAGCGTTGGGGGTGCGCATACCGATGGCGATATCGTTGGTCACCTGCGCGCCGGCGATGGCCAGCACCGAAGTGTGTTTGATGGCACCCTGGTAAAAGATCGCCAGATCCGAGGTGCCGCCGCCGATATCGATCAGCGCCACGCCCAGCTCCTTCTCGTCGTTGGAAAGCACCGCCTCGCTGGAGGCGAGTTGTTCCAGCACGATGTCCTGCACGCCCAGCCCCGCCTTGTTCACGCACTTGACGATGTTCTGGGCGGAGGTGACCGCCGCGGTGACGATATGCACCTTCGCTTCCAGCCGCACCCCGGCCATGCCTAACGGCGTTTTGATGCCGTCCTGGTGGTCGACGATGAATTCCTGGGGCAGAACGTGGATCACCTCCCGGTCCAGCGGAATGGCGATGGCCTTGGCCGCTTCGATGACCCGCTCGACGTCGTGGTGGTTGATCTCTTTGTGTTTCACCGCGATGATGCCGTGGCTGTTCATGCTTTTGATGTGGCCGCCGGCGATCCCCACAAATACGGAGTCGATATCCGTTCCCGCCATCAACTCCGCTTCCTCCACTGCGCTTTTGATCGATTCCACCGTGGCGTCGATATTGACCACGACTCCCTTGCGCAAACCGCGCGAAGGCGACTGGCCGAGCCCGATGATTTCAATCTCACCCTGCGGCGTGACCTCCGCGATGATGCAACAGATTTTTGTGGTGCCGATGTCCAGACCGACAATGTAGTTGTGTTTTTTGGACATGTGTATCCCCTTTTCGAAAAGCGGTTAAATCCTGTGTATGATGCCGCGCCCGGGTTCCTTTCGGTTTTGCTTGACCACCACCTTGTCCTTGAAGGATAGATCGATGTAATGAATCCCGGAAAGGTTGGAATCCATGACGTCGAGTATTATTTTTAAATTCTCAAAACCCTCCTGTATCCGGTCCACGGCCAGGTAGATATCGATTCCCCGGCGTTGCGTGGTGAACACCAGCTTGCGCGGACTGGACATGTGAAATTTCTGAATGCGGTCGTTTTTGAACGCATCCAACTGATTCATGAAATGCATGACCTGCAGTCCCGGAACGATGCCGTCCACCGGAATTTCGTTGCCCAGCTCCACCTTTTTTACTTTCACTCCCGTGATCAGCGGCAGATCCCGGTGTGGCGGGCGGTCCGGAACGATCAACACTCCGTAATGGTCCATCAAATAGGTTTGGTCCAGCTGGATGCGCGCAAACGGCGTTCGCTCCTGAACCTGGATGCGGAGGCCCCGGGGCAACAGGCGGACCACGGAGACGTTTTCGATCCAGGGATTTTCCTTGAACCGTTCGGTCACCGCCTCGAGGTCGAGCTGGAAGATGTTGTGACCCAACAGCGGCAGGGCCATGCCTTGTAGCGTAGCGAGGTTGACCTTGTTGTTGCCGGAGAACTGGATCTGCGCCAGCGCGAACTGCGGCGCCGTGGTGACAAACCGGTAGCCGTGAAACGCGCTGTAACTCATGACGGCGACCAATACCAGCTTGGCGATGCCCTCCAGCCAGGTTTTGGCCCGGTCACGCCATCCCATGTGGCGGCTTTTGATTTTGCGTCCCTTCAGGGTTTTGCCCGGGAATTTGTACCTTTTCCTCTGGCGGGAATGGACTTTTCCCCAGTTCAGCCGGGATTCTTTGGTTTTGTTCAGGATGTAATTCATGATCGTGCTCTAGTTTTTATAATCCAACTGCGCCCGTTTCAAAATTTCGATCACCAATTCGTCGAATTCCAGACCCGCTTTCCGCGCCGCCATGGGCAGCAGGCTGGTCGGGGTCATACCCGGTATGGTGTTCATTTCGAGGACGTACGGGGTGCCGTTTTCATCCAGGATCAGATCCACGCGCGGGAACCCGCGGCCCTTGAGGGCTTTGAACACCCGGACCGCCGTGTCGTTGCACCGGTCCACTGCTTCCGGTGTCAACTCCGCCGGGCACACATAATCGGTTTTGCCCGCGGTGTATTTCGCCTCGTAGTCGTAGAAACCCGACTTGGGGACGATCTCCACGATCGGCATGGGTTGCGGGCCGTTCATGCCGACCGCCAGCAGTTTGCCTGCGATGTATTTTTCGATCAGAACCTCCTCCGAAACGTCGAACGCCAGGTCCAGCGCGGTTTCCCATTTTGATTCGCTGCGGACAATGCTGACGCCGATGCTCGATCCCTGGTCGGAGGGTTTCACCACCACCGGGAAATCCAGTTTGGGCATGACCCGGTTCCGGTCCTCGGCGTGGATCACCTGATACAGCGCCGTCGGGATGCCGCGTTCCATGAAAATCTCCTTGGACACCACCTTGTTGTACGCCACCGCGCTTCCCAGAACCCCGGAGCCGGTGTAGGGGATTTTGAGGTATTCGAGAATCCCCTGAATGGTTCCGTCTTCGCCGAAGGTGCCGTGCAGGGCGATCCAGGCCAAATCGATCTTCCGTTCGGCCAGCGAGGCTCCGATGTTATGGTCCACGTCGACCAGGGTGGCGTTCAGTCCTTTGCTCTTTAGGGCGTTGAAGATTTCCTGGCCGGAGGTCAACGAAACTTTCCGCTCCGGGGAGAGTCCCCCCATCAACACGCCGATGGTTTTTTGTTTCAATGACTCCAAAAACCCGTCCCATCTCTAAATTTTCGGTCCGCCCCCGGTCCTTGGCCGAGGACCGGGGACAAAGGAAGGAGGGGTACCTTTGCAAACGGACCATGTTCATAAAAATGACTGCGTCAGACGTTCCTCCGTTGGGTCCGACGGTTTACCGTTCGCCGACGATGATCACTTCGGTTTCCATTTCGATCCCCGTTTTTTCGAGGACGGTGGTGCGAACGTGTTCGATCACTTCGAGCACTTCTGAAGCCGTGGCGGCGCCTTTATTGACGATGAAGTTGGCGTGCTTGATCGACACGCCGGCGTCTCCCACGCTGAATCCTTTCAACCCCGCCGCTTCGATCAGCCGTCCCGCCGTATCGCCTTCCGGATTTTTGAACACCGAACCCGAATTGGGCAGAGAGAGCGGTTGTTTGTTTTTGCGGCGGACCAGATGCCGGTCGATGGTTTCCTGGATGGTTGCGTGGTCGCCTTTCTTCAGTTCCAGTTCCGCGGATACGATGATTCCGCCCTTCGTGGGGAAGGTGGTTTTGCGGTATTCGAATTTCAAGTCCGACTTGCTGAGGGTTTCCAATTCCCCTTCGGCGTTGACGCGGGTGACACTGCGGATCACGTCGCAGATTTCCGTGCCATCGGCGCCGGCGTTCATGATCAGCGCGCCGCCCAGCGAACCGGGAATGCCCACCAGGTTTTCCATTCCGGTGAGGGAATACTTCGCCAGGTTCTTGACCAGGTAGGACATCTTGGTGGCGGCCCCGGCGGTGACCACGGCGGCTTCCTCGCCTTGCGCGTTTTTGAAGAACAGCGGTTTTTCGATCGACTTGAAACGGTTTTTGATGGAGATGACGATGCCGCGGAAACCCTTGTCGCTCATCAAAAGGTTCGTGCCCTCGCCCAGGATGAACAGGGGCCGGTCCCCGTGATGTTTGAAAATCAGTTGCAGGTCCGCGACATCCTTGGGGATGATAAACAGATCCGCCGGACCTCCGACGCGCAAGGACGTATGGTTCGCCATCGGTTCGTCGTGCCGGATTTCTCCCTTGATTCGGTTCAACCAGTTTGTGGAGGGGCTCATAAGTGTTCTCTTGTAAATTGTTCTTCCCAGGATCGTACGCGACGATCCGGTCAGGGTTACCATGGGGATGCTTTGTCCATGGTGCAGGTGAGCAAAGCGGATCAGTCGGGTTTTCAATGGATCGTTCAGCATGGATTAACGTTCCTTTCCGGGTGTTCCCTCACGGAGTCGCTCGGGAAGTTTGGCAAGCAGATCGCGCCCCAGTTCCCACACATTGCCCGCGCCGAGTGTCATGAAGACATCGCCGGGCTCCAGAATCCGGGAGAGGCGTTTCAAAGTTTCTTTGTGTGTCGCAAGGTGTTCGGCGTTTTTGTGTCCGAACTTCCGGACGCCGTCCACGATCCCCTTGGCATGAACCCCTCTAATGGGCTCCTCGCCGGCGGGGAAAATATCGTTGATGATCAGAATGTCCGAATCGTTGAACGCGGACCAGAACTGCTCCAGCAGGGTCTGGGTGCGGGAGAAACGGTGCGGTTGAAACACCACCACCAGCCGCCGGTCCGGCCACACTTCTTTCGCGGTTTTCAGCGTTGCCTGGATTTCCACCGGGTGATGGCCGTAGTCGTCGACCAGCACCAGCGAATCGGTGTTGTGGTTGATTTCGAAACGTCGTTGCACGCCGCTGAATTGTTTGAGCGCCTGGGCGATGGTTTGAAACGTCAGGTTCAACTCCATGCCCACCGCCACCGCCGCCAGCGTGTTCAACACGTTGTGTTTGCCGGGAGCGACGGAGTGGATGGTTCCCAGCTCGTTGCCCAGGTAAAACACATCGAAGGTCGTATCCAATCCCTTCACCTGGATGTTGCGGGCGGTGTAATCGCTCTGGCTCATCAGGCCGTAGGTGATGAACCGTTTTTCCAGTCTGGGAATCAGGGATTGGATATTGGCATCGTCCAGACACAGCACCGAGGTGCCGTAAAACGGTATGTTGTTGAGGAAGGTCAGGAACGCTTCCTTCATATTGTCCAGCGTCTTGTAAAAATCCATGTGCTCTTCGTCGAGCGTGGTGACCACCGCGATGGTCGGCGTCAGTTTCAGGAAGGAGCCGTCGCTTTCATCCGCTTCCGCCACCAGAAATTCGCTCTGTCCCATTTGGGCGTGGCTTCCGACGCTCTTCAGCTTGCCGCCGATGACGACCGTGGGGTCGAGGCCGCCGCCCGCCAGCACCGTCGCGACCAGTGACGTCGTCGTGGTTTTGCCGTGGGTGCCGGCGATGGCGATGCCCTGCTTCATCCGCATCAGCTCCGCCAGCATCTCCGCGCGGGGGATCACCGGAATGGCCTGCTCGCGGGCGGAGCGCACCTCCACGTTGTCGGGTTTCACGGCGGTGGAGATCACCACCACCTGGCAGCCGTCCACGTTCTTGGCGCGGTGCTCATAAGCGATGCGTGCGCCGATCTTCTCCAGGTGTTCGGTCACGTGCGACCGGGCCTTGTCCGACCCGGTGACTTCGTACCCCTCGTTGATCAGCACTTCAGCAATGCCGCTCATACCGGCACCTCCGATACCGATGAAATGAATCCGTTTGGTTTTGCCTAAAAACATGGGACCTCATAACTTCCTTAGCTTGTGCGATGATTCGCGCGTTCAACAGGGACGGTGCATCAGGTCCATGCACAACCGGCGGACGCGTTCAGTCGCGGCGCGCTGTCCCATTTGAAAACTGTGTTCGGCCATTTCCCGTAACCGGCCGGGATGTTCGATGCCGTCGAGAATAATCCGCGCCAGGGCTTCGCCGCTGACGTCTTTGTCGAGAATGACCCGCGCCGCGCCGCCCGACTCCAACGCCCGCGCGTTGTGTTCCTGATGGTTGTGCGCCGCGAAGGGGAAGGGCACCAGCACCGCCGGGATGCCCAGCGCCGTCACTTCCGCCAGCGTGGTGGCGCCCGCCCGGCAGACGATCAGCGACGCTTTGCGGTACTGATCCGCCATGTCATAGATGAATGCCCGGGCGTCCGCGGAAAATCCTTTGTGTTCGTAACCGGCCTTGACCTCGGCTTCGTCCGCCTGCCCGGTCTGGTGGATGATTTGCAACCGATCCTTCACCGGCGCCAGAGCATCGAGCGCGTCCAGCATGGCCTGATTGATGGAGTGCGCGCCCTGACTGCCGCCCAGCACCAGCACCGTGAATTTTCCGGAGGCGGGGACGTTGGCTTCTTTGGCTTCGGAAAATTCTTCGCGGATCATGTTGCCGGTGGCCTCCACCTTGTGCGCCGGAAAATATTTTTTGGACATCTCAAACGTGACGGCCACCGTGTCGGCGATTTTGCCAAGCCACCGGTTGGTCACGCCGGGGATGGTGTTCTGTTCGTGAATCAGCACCGGGATGCGGAGCGCCCACGCCGAAAGCGCCACCGGGCCGGAAACGTAACCGCCGACACCCACCACCAGCCGGGGCCGGTGCATCAGCAGAAACGCCATCGACTGCAGCAGGCTGACCGGCAGTTTGATCCAGTTGACCCACCGGCCGATACCCTTTTTGCCGAGCAGGCCGCCGGAGAGGATCGTTTTCAGCTTTAAACCTTCGCGCGGCAGGACGCGCGACTCGATGCCCTGCCGGGTACCGATGAAGGTGATTTCAATGTCTGCATCGTGCTTCATGAGCGCTTTCGCCAGGGCGATTCCGGGATAGAGATGGCCACCCGTCCCGCCGCCCGCTATGACGACCGAGTTCGTCATTAAAAAATATTCAACGCCGGACCGAATGGTCCGATATGTTCAACAACACTCCCATGCACAACAGCGTGATCAGCAGGGACGATCCGCCCAGGCTGATGAATGGAAGCGTCAACCCTTTGGTCGGCAGAACGCCGACCGCCACACCCATATTGGTGAAGGCCTGCACGCCGACCAGCAGGGTCAACCCGATGGCCAGATGCGTGCCGTATAAATCCTTGGCTTGCGCCGCGATGGTGAACCCCCGCCAGATCAAAATGCCGAACAGCAGGATGATTCCCAGCGTACCGATGATTCCCATCTCCTCCCCGATCACGGAGAAGATGAAATCCGTATGCGCTTGCGGCAGGTAAAAAAGTTTTTGCCGGCTGTCGCCCAACCCGAGTCCCCAGATGCCGCCGCGTCCGAACGCCAGAAACGACTGGATCACCTGAAATCCGGTGTCCGAAGGGTCGGACCAGGGATCGAGAAACGAAAGGATGCGCCGGGTCCGGTACTGCGCGCCCGTCACCGCGGTGATCAGAAACGGGATGACCGCCAGCACGGAGTACACCAGGAACTTCGTGCGAATTCCGGCGACGTACAGCATGAGGAACGCCACGATGGAGATGATCACGGCGGTGCCGAAATCCGGTTGCAGAAGAATCAGCAGAAAAAAGATTCCCAGCACGATCAGGTTGGGCAGATACCCGTACGCGAAACTTTTCAATTTGTCGGCGCGTTTCACCATCGACTTGGCGATGAACAGGACGACGGTGAACTTGGCGATCTCCGACGGTTGCAGGGAAAACCCGCCGAACGTCAACCACCGCCGCGCGCCGCCGACTTCCTTGCTGAACGCGGGTACCATCACCGCCAGCAGGAGCAGGAACGTCGCCGCCATGACGGGCAGGGTTAGCCTTTGCCACCGGTGATAATCGAATTTGCGCGCGAACACCAGCAGGCCGGTTCCCAGCAGGACCCACACCGCGTGGCGTTTCAGCAGGTAAAACGAATCTTGATAGTTCTCCTGCGCGTACACCGCGCTGGAGCTGAACACCATGACGATTCCCGCCAGGGTCAACGCCGCGATGGCCCAGACCAGCGTCGAATCGCACCCGTACTGTTTTTCCCGATAAGAAATCACGCATCTCCTTTGACGGCTTCCAACTGTTGTGTCTTGCGCTCAAGGTTCACGGTCCTCACAGAGATTGCACGTATCCTTTAAATTGCCGGCCCCGGTCCTCATAGTCCCGGAACATATCGAAGCTGGCGCAGGCCGGGGAAAGCAGAACCACGTCCCCCGGTTGCGCGTGGGCGTAGGCCCCGCGCACCGCGGCTTCCATGTCGTCCACGCTTTCGTATCCGAACGATCCGTTGAGGACCGCCTGGATTTTGGATTTCGCTTCCCCGATCAGCACCATGTGCTTCACTTTTTGCTTGAACAGGGATTTTAATGATTGGAAATCGCCGCCCTTGTCCTGTCCGCCGGCGATCAATACGATCGGCTGGTCGAAACTGTTGAGTGATTTTTCCAGGGCGCCGATGTTGGTGCCCTTGGAATCGTTGATAAAATCGATGCCATTGATGGAGCGTACCCATTCCATGCGGTGCTCCAGTCCTTTAAATGCGGGCAGGGCTTTGGCGATGACGGCGGTATCGATTCCCGCCAGCCGTGCCACCAGCGCCGCCGGCAGAACATTCTCCACTTGGTACTGCATGGCTCGATTGAGATCGCCGATGTGGCAGATCGTCTCTTCCCGTTCGCCGTCGGTGAACAGGATGCGGTCTTTTTTCAGATAGCAACCGCGCGTCACCGGGCCGCTCATGCTGAAACGCCATTTCTGCGAGGGCTTGCCCGCCGCGATGCGACGCACCCAGGGATCGGCCTGATTGAGCACCAGCACATCGTCCCGGGTTTGGTTGACGGCGATTTTTTCTTTCAGGGCGGCGTAATGTTCGATGGTTTTATGCCGGTCGAGATGATCCGGCGTGATGTTGAGAATCACGCTGATTTCGGGATGAAACTCCACCGTGCCTTCCAGCTGAAAACTGCTGACCTCGAGTACCCGGTAATCCCGCGGCGCATCCTGCACCTGAGAAATGAAGGGGACGCCGATATTGCCCCCGATCCGTACGTCCTTGCCGCCCTGTTCCAGCAGATGACCGATCAGCGAGGTGGTGGTGGATTTACCGTTGGTTCCGGTCACCGCGATGATCGGGGTGCCGCTCACCCGGTACGCCAATTCCAGCTCGCTGATGATTTCGGTGCCGCTCTTCCGGGCGGCTTTCAAATCCGGCGAATGGATGTCCACGCCGGGACTCAACACGACGAGGTCGGCATCCGGCAGGGGCGCCGAGGACTGGAACACGGTGTTCACTCTGGAGTTGAGTTGTTTCAAAACTCCGGTCAGCGACTCTTTCGGTTTGCCGTCCATCAGGGTCACACGCGCGCCCTGTTCCGCCAGGTAATTGGCGGCGGCGATGCCGGTCCGCGCCATGCCGATGATGGAAATTTGTTTATTCTTGAACGTCACGTATTACCTCAGTTTGAGCGTACTCAGGCTGGCGATGGCCAGAATCGCCGCGACGATCCAGAACCGGACGATCACTTTCGGTTCCGGCCAGCCCAGTTGTTCGAAATGGTGATGCAGGGGCGCCATCTTGAAAAACCGTTTGCCCCCGGTGTATTTGAAATAGCCGACCTGAATGATGACGGACAGCGCTTCGATGACGAAGATTCCGCCGATGGGGATCAGCAACAGTTCCTGTTTGGAGATGCAGGCGATGGTCCCGAGCACTCCGCCGAGGGAAAGGGAGCCGACGTCGCCCATGAAAATTTGCGCGGGATAGGTGTTGTACCAGAGAAACCCCAGGCTGGCGCCGACCAAGGCGGAAGTCAGCACCGCCAACTCCCCGGCTTCCCGGATGTGTTGAATGTTCAAGTATTCCGCGAATTTGAAATGGCCGGTCAGATAAACGATGCCGGTAAACGTGACCGTCGCGATGATAATGGGCCCGATGGCCAACCCGTCGAGCCCGTCGGTCAAATTCACCGCGTTGGAGGTGCCGACGATGATGAACACGATGAACACCAGGTACCCCCAGCCGAGGTCGGGGGTGAAGTCCTTGAAGAAGGGAACGAACAGCCGGCTGGCGTAATCGGTCCGGGCGGGGTCGTAGTACACCAGGAAAACCCCGACCCCCACACTCAGCAGGATCTGGAGCATCAGTTTGCTGCGCGCCCGTAGGCCGTCGCCTTTGCGGAATTTCAAGATGTCGTCGTACAGGCCGATCAACCCGAATCCGACGGCGGTCACCAGCACCACCCAGATGTAGATGTTGCTGAGGTTCGCCCACAGCAGGGTGGAGAGGATGAAGGCAAACAGTATCAGCAAACCGCCCATGGTCGGCGTGCCCGATTTGCTGAGGTGCCTCTTTGGCCCGTCGTCGCGGATTTTCTCGCCGATCTGCAACCGTTGCAGAAAGCGGATCAAAAGCGGGGCGATCAGCAGGCACAGCAGGAGCGCGGTAATCCCGGCCCAGGCGGACCGGAAGGTGATGTACCGGAACACGTTGAAGACCGAATAGTCCGCGCTGAGCGGATAAAAAATATGATAAAACATCGTTTCCTCTAAACCCGTTTCATGAGTTCTTCTAAAACTCGTTCCATACGCGCCCCGCGCGATCCCTTGAATAGAAGGCAGTCGCCGGGTGCCACGCGTTCGGCCAGATAATCGACCGCTTCCTGATGTTGGTTGCAGAGCGCCACCCGGGCGGCGTCCATTCCCGATGCCAGCGCGCTTTCGCCGGCGATCCGGGAGCTTTCCCCGACGCATACGAAACCGTCGAAGGGCATGGCGGCGGCTTCCGCGCCGATTTGCCGGTGCGCCGGTTCGGTTTCGTCCCCCAGTTCCAACATGTCCCCCATCACCAGAAATTTTTTGCCGGAAGCGTCGAATTGCTCCAGCGTCCGCATCGCCTCCCGCACCGATTGCGGGTTGGCGTTGTAGGTGTCGTTCAGGAAGATGATGCCGTGATGGCGGACGACTTCGTTTCTCTGCCGGAGCATCCGCAGATTTTGAATGCCTTCGTTCATGCGCTCCGGCGCGATGCCCAACACGTGTCCCACCGCCACGGCGGCCAGCGCGTTATAAATGTTGAACCGGCCGAGCAGGGGCAGATAAATAGGAACCGTGCCGCCGGGAGTGCGCACCTTGAAGTCGAATCCTGTTTCGCCCCGGTACTGAATGTCTTGGGCTCGGATATCCGCCGGTTGGTCGATGCCGAAGGTCAGTACCCGCGCGCGGATGTTCTGGGCCAGCTCGCGCACCAACGGGTCGTCGGCATTGACCACGGCGGTGCCGCTTTCGTCCAGCGCCCGGAACAGCTCGCCCTTGGCGGCCTGGATATCCTGCAACGATTTCAGATCGATCATGTGTGCGCGTGAAATGTTGGTGATCACGCCGATTTGAGGCCGGGCAATTTCCGCCAGGCGCGCGATTTCCCCGGCGGCGCTCATGCCCATTTCCAGGACCGCCACCTCATGCGATCCTTCCAGCTTCAACAGGCTCAACGGGAGCCCGATGTGGTTGTTCAGGTTGCCCTGGGTCTTTAACGTGTTGAACCGGGTGCTGGTGATACCTGCGATCATTTCCTTGGTGGTCGATTTGCCGTTGGTGCCGGTGACGCCCACCACGCGGACGGAAGACCGGCTCCGGTGATACGCCGCCAGCGCCTGCAGAGCGCGCAGGGTGTCCGGAACTGCCACGGCGAACGCGCCTTTTTCTTTCAGAGGAGCGCTTTTGAGCGCTTCCTTATCCGAAACCACCACGCCCGCGGCTTGGTTTGCGGCCACCTGATTCAAGAAAGCGTGACCGTCGAACCGGTCGCCTTTAATGCAAACGAACAACTCGCCGGGCCGTATCGTTCTCGAATCGATCGAGACGCCCTGAAATGTCTGTGAAAGCTCGCCGATCACGCGTTCTCCTTTAACGGCGGTTACCAATGCGTTCAAATCGCTGTCCATCACCCCACGCCCAGCCTGATTCTGAGAGCCCGCACCGCCTCTTCGCGGTCGTCAAAATGGATTCTCCCGGATTTGAGGATCTGGTAATCTTCGTGGCCTTTGCCGGCGATCAGTACGAGGTCGCCGGTCTGCGCCTTCTGGATGGCGAAATCGATCGCTTCCCTGCGGTTGGGCAGGATCGTGTAATGTTCTTTCGGTTTCCGGCCCGCGGGGATGCCCTCGCAAATATGCCGGATGATCTGTTTCGGGTCCTCGGTGCGGGGGTTGTCCGAGGTGATGATGGTGAAGTCGCTCATCTCCAGCGCGACGCGCCCCATTTCCTTGCGTTTGCCGGGGTCGCGGTCGCCGCCGCATCCGAACACGACGATCACCCGGTTTTTGGAGAGGGTACGGGCGGCTTTCAGGGCGTTGGCCAAGGCGTCGTCGGTATGCGCGTAATCGACGGCTACGATGAAGTCCTGCCCCTGCTGAATTTTTTCAAACCGGCCCGGAACCCGCTCCAGCGATTGGATGCCCCGTTCGATGTGTCCGAGGGACATGCTTTGTGCCAACGCGACGGCAGAGGCGGAGAGCAGGTTGTGAACATTGTGCCGCCCAAGCAGGGGGGATGAAATGGCCTGGGTGCCTGAAGGGGTTTTCAGTGTGAACCGGATGCCGCCTTCCGACAGGACACAATCCTCCGCCGTCACGTCTGCATGCGAATCCAATCCGGTGGTCAGCGTTTCTATGGAACTTTCCTGTACGATTTCCCGTCCCACCGGATCGTCGATGTTGATGACCTGTTTTTTAATTTTGCAATCGCGGAACAAAATCTTTTTGCTTTCCTTGTAATGTTCGAACGTTTTGTGATAATCGAGGTGGTCCCGGGTGAGGTTGGTGAACACCCCGACCGCGAACCGCAACTCCCGCACCCGCTTGAGCGCCAGCGAATGGGAGGACACCTCGATGCAGCATTTCTCCACCCCTTTGCCGGTCATCTCGTGGAGCATGCGGTTGATCTCCAGCGCCTCCGGCGTGGTCATGGGCGCGGGGTACTCGGTGCCGCCGTAGCGGTAGTTGATGGTGCCGATGACCCCGCAGGAATGGCCCGCGGTTTCAAATATTTTTTCCAACAGATAGGTCAACGTGGTTTTGCCGTTGGTGCCGGTAATGCCGATCAAATCCAGCCGGTCTGAGGGGCGCCCGTAAAACCGGTCGGACACCCAGGCCAGCACGTGCCTGGAATCGTCCACGTGAATGGCGGTGACGCCGGGGCTCTTCAATCCCGTTTTCGCCATATCCGCTTTCGACACTTCGGTGACGAAGGCGGCCGCCTGCTTCTCGATGGCCTGCCCGATGAACCGGCTGCCGTCGTGATGCTGGCCGGGCATGGCGACAAACAGGGCCTCGGGCTCCACTTTGCGGGAGTCGTAGGCGATGGACTCAATATTCCGATCCAGCGTTCCGTTGATGTCAGCCATGGGGTAACCGTCGATCAGGTTCAAAAGTGTGTGACCCATAACCCTCTGATGGCAGGGGCGCCGGCGGTCCTGACACCGCGCGCGTTCCCCTTGGGACTTCAGTTACGCCCGGTCCAGCACGAACACCCGATCCAGGCTGGAAGGGATGTGCAGGTAGCGCAGGGTTTTCCGGGCGATTCTTTGAAACACCGGGGCGGCCACTTCGCCTCCCCAATACGTTTTCTGCGGCTCGTCGATCATCACCAGGATGACCAGCCGGGGCGCGTCGGCCGGAACGAATCCGACGAACGACGCGAGATATTTTGTTTTCGAGTACGTTTGAGTTTTCGGATCGATCTTCTGGGCGGTGCCGGTTTTGCCCGCCACCTCGAAGCCGGGAATGGCGGCCTTGGCGCCGGTGCCGGTTTTCACCACCGACTTGAGAATGTTGATCATCTGGCGGCTGGTCTCCTCGGAAAGCACCGTCTGGAGGGCCTCCGGCTCAAACGTTCGATCCAGCACTCCGTTTTTGAGGATGGTCTGGGTCAACCGGGGACGGATGAGCACGCCGCCGTTGGCGATGGCGGCGATGGCGGAGACCATCTGAATGGGCGTCACGGAAATTTCATGGCCGAACGATATGGAAGCGAGCGACAATCCCGACCATTGCCGGATACTCCTCAGCGTTCCCGACGCTTCGCCGGGCAGGTCCACCCCCAGCCGGCGGCCGAACCCGAATTTCCGGATGTAGTCGTAGAACCGGCGATTCCCCAGCCTCTGGGCGATTTTGATAGCGCCGATATTGCTCGACTTGGCGATGATGTTGCGCAGGGTCAGCCATCCGAACTGATGGTTGGAGGCCTCGCTGATGCGCGATTTGCCGATTTGGTACGATCCGTTTTCACAGAAAAAAATGTCGTCGGGACCCGCCAGGCCCTCCTCGAGGCTGGCCGCCGCCACAATGGGTTTGAAAATGGAACCGGGTTCGAAAGCGCTGGCCACGGCGTCGTTCCGCCAGATGTGAGGAGGGTAGGCCGCGTAGTTGTTCGGGTTGAACTCGGGCGCGGAAGCCATGGCGTACACCGCGCCGCTGAACGGGTCCATGACAATCGCCAACCCGCTTTTGGCCCGGTATTCCTTGACCTGCCGGTTGAGCTCCCGCTCGGCGATGAACTGGATGACCTCGTCCAGGGCCAGCACCACGTCCTGTTTACCCGGGTTGAGGTCCTGCGCGTTGGCGGTGGTCCACAGGAAACGGCCGCGCGCGTCTTTTTCCAGAACCGTTCGCTGGACTCTTCCCTTTAAGACGGCGTGATGAAAATGCTCGATCCCGGCGAGGCCCTGGTTGTCGAGGCCCACGAATCCGAGGATGCTGGCGGCGAGTTTGCGTTTCGGGTAATAGCGTTTGGTCTCGGCGATAAATCCGACGCCGACCAGGTCCAACTGCTTGAGTTTTTCGACCGCGTTCAGTTCGCTTTTGCGCTTGATCCAGACGAAATGCCGGTTGGATTTCAGTTTTTTGAGAACGGCCTGCGGGTTCAATTTCAGGACGCGGGCCAGAATGCGGGC
>SMVT01000088.1 GCA_004357365.1 Nitrospina sp. | reverse complement strand
TTCTGGTTACCCTGGTTGTCATTTAAAAGCCCTCCCGTTGCGGCGATTGCAGAGACGCTTTGAATGGAAGAATCAAAATCATTCCCGCCACGAAACCTCCGATGTGGGCCATCCACGCCACGCCACCCCCGACGTTCCCCGAAGCTATGCTGCTGAAGATCTGGAGTCCCAGCCACAACAGAAGCAGGATCGCCGCCGGTATCCGGATGATGGTGACCAGGATTCCGAGAAACACCAGCGTCTTCACCCGCGCTTTCGGAAACAGCACCATGTAGGCCCCGAGGATTCCGGAAATGGCGCCACTGGCGCCAACCATCGGAACCCGGGACCCGGAATCCATGTACACATGGCACATCGCCGCGATCACCCCGCACACCAGATAAAACATGATGAACCGCACCTTGCCCAGGACGTCCTCAATGTTATTGCCGAAGATCCAGAGGTAGAGCATGTTGCCCCCCAGGTGCAGGAACCCGGCATGCAGGAACATCGCCGAAAAGACGTTGGGATAAGTCTGGATCGGCGACTGCATCAGTTCGTACGGCACCAGGCCGTAGTTGAGAAACAGCGAGGCGGTTTGACCGGGATAGGAAAACTCCCAGAAAAACACCAAGATATTGCCGCCGATCAACAGGATGGTGAGCAGGGGAAAATTTTTCGTCGGGTTCTCGTCATGAAAGGGAATCATGCTGTGTTTTGTTCGGGTTGGAAAGGTGAATATGATAGACTCTGGGGTGATTCCTAACCCGATTATATAAAAAAAATCGTATGAGTGAAAGCCAAGATACACCTATTTTAAGGCCGGAAGGGGAGGTCCCCGAGGTCCGGGTCCGGCCCGAGGAATCGCCGGAATGGGTGATCGCCACCTACCGCAAGCACCGGCTGGCGGAGGTCACCGCCGAGTTGAACGCCGAATTGGGCAAAGGTCGCGGCAACGATGTTTACATCGAGCCGGTTCTGCTCGACATGAATCCCGTGGAGCATCGCCAGAGCCTGCAGGAGCAAGTGTTCCACAACCCGCGCGAAATCACCGAGAACCTGCTGGATGTCCAAACCTCCAAAGTTGTGTTGGAGGCGGATTCCGGCATGGGCAAAACCACTTTTCTCAAAGTGTACCAGGAGCGGCTCCTGACGCCGGAAGATCCGGGCGAATATCCCATGGCGGTTTACTTCGACCTGTCGCATCTGCCCGAGGGCACCGGGTTCGTGGAATTTTTCCCCGAACTGTACCGGCAGATCACGGAGGTCGTCCTCAAGGAACAAGAGGAACAGCCAGACCTCGAAATCCGCGAACCCCTGCTGGAGCGTACCCTCAAGCGTCTGGTGTTGACCGGGCAGATGCTGTTTCTGCTCGACGGGTTCGATCAACTCCTGCCGGAAGACCGCTTTCAATTTTATTTCGACGTGGTGGTCGACGGCGACGTCCTGCGCGATAACTTCGTTTATATCGTCACCCGCCCGGTCGGGTTCGGGCCCTATGCCACCACATCGATCGTCAAGCGGGGGCAGGACTCGACCTTCCGCGCCGCCATCCAACCGGTCAGCGATCTGCAGCGCCGCCATTACCTGCCGTCCGCCGTGTTGAAGAAGAACCAGGCGGAAAAGTTTCAGTTGTTTTATCCGGAACTGTTTGCAAATCCTTTTCTGCTCAAAATGATCCGGACCCTGGCCGACGCCGAAAAACTGGAAGACGTCACCTCCCGGACGCAACTGTTCGCAGCCTGGATCGATCATGGTTTGACTCGCGGGAAACAGGCGGAACCCGATGCGGAGATGCAACAATGCCTGAAGACTCTGGAAGAGATTGCCCTGCAATTGTTCCGGGAGGGACACCGGCAACGGTTCCAGGAGGTGGAAACGGGATTCGAACTGAAGCTGTTTGAAGAGCGCGGCGCCCATTTGAAACAACTGTACGCCGAGGGTCAAATCCGGGCGCCCTTCGACCGGTTCATCCAGTCGACCCCCAAGCGCTGGGAGTTTCGTCATCCCCTGTTCCAGGAGTATTTCGCGGGACGGGCGCTGGCCCGCGACGCGGAATGGGAGTCCACTCTGCGGGAATTCGGGCGTGACGACACCTGGCAACACCTGTTCCGGTTTTTCGCGGGAGCGACGTCCACCTCCGCCGACACGCTGGTGGATATCCTGCTGGAGGAAGGCGCGCTGTTTCTGGCGGGCCATGTGTTGCCCGAAGTCGAAACCGTTTCCGAAAACCGGCGTTTGCTGGTCGGCCAGTTGTTGAAATACCAGTGCCCCGAAGCGCAACCCCAGTTTGCCAAGAACCGGCTGGTACGGCTGGAAGCGGTTCTAGAGCACAATGACCGCAAGGTTCTGGAGACGTTGACGCGCGCTCTCTTCAAGCGGGAGAAACGCGACTCCCGGATTCTTTACGGTCTGCTTGAATTGTTGTCCGCCCTCCATAACATCAACTGGAAGGAAATCATCGACCGCCAGAATTTTGATACCGTGCGGGACCTGCCGGAGCTTCAGGAATTTTTGAACGAGCATCAGGCTCCGGAAATCGTCAACCCCGCGGTCATTAAAAAATGGACAGAAATGGTCACGATTCCAGCCGGTAAATTTATTTATCAGGAAGAGAAGGACGAGGAGGACCAGATCGAGATGAAGGAGTATTCGATCATGAAATACCTCGTCACCAACGAGCTGTACCGGCAGTACGATCCCCGGTTTCAGCTCCGCTATCCCAAGTATTCCTGGGACAAGGATCAGCCCGTCCTTGGCATCAACTATTACGAGGCCACCGTTTTTTCCCTGTGGCTGGGCCTCCGGTTGCCGACCGAAACGGAATGGGAAAAAGCCGCGCGCGGCACCGACGGCCGGGATTATCCCTGGGGCGAAGCCATGGGGTATCAGACCGGACATTGCAACACCGCCGACTTCGTGATCGGGCACACCAACCCTGTGACGGATTTCGAAGAAGGCCTCTCTCCCTTCGGCTGTTTCGATATGGCCGGCAACGCCTGGGAATGGTGCGTGCAGTTGTATTCTTCCCAGTTCACCACCCAGAAAATCGTCCGGGGCGGATCGTGGCTCAACTACATGGTTCATGCCAAATGCCATTTCCGCAACGCCTTCGATCCCGCCGAAAGACACCCCGGAGTCGGCATCCGGTGCACTACCCGGCCCCTGGTGGAAGTGGACCGGGAGGAATCGGAAGATTTCTGATCCGGACCCAACCCGAGTTTCCAAGAGACCTTACGCGGGTTCTTCCCTTTTCAAAGCGAGGCCGGACCCGCCCTGTTAAACCGCCTTGGACACTGCCTCGAAGCGCAATAAACTTTTACTTGACAATGCTTTAGGTCCCTTTCTATCCTGAGTAAATAAGGCAAAATCAGGAAAATAGCGCCTGCTTCCAGAGAGTTGTTGTGGCCCCGATCCAGGATGGCGCCTGCCTGTGGAAAGGGCCGGTATATTCCCCTGACATCCCTTCAACCGTACCGGTAAACATCAGTGACCGAGACCCGCACGAAAAAAAAATTACTGTTTGTGGATGACGATCCCGCAATGGGCAAGGTGGTGGGAAAAATCCTGGACAGCGCCCTCGGCCCGCAGGTGATCGAATTTCATGAGGCCATGTCGGGAGAACGCGGGCTCCAGCAGGCGCGGGAACTGAAACCGGATATCATGATGTGCGACATCCACATGCCCGGGATCAACGGTTTCGAGTTCTGCAAAAAGATTCGCCAGTCGGCCCTCCCGGCGACGGTCATTCTCATGTCCGCTTACGACGAGAATGAAGATTACGCGATCCAGGCCAAGGAAGCCGGGGCGGACGCCTTTCTGATCAAGCCCATCAAAAAAGGCGAACTGCTGTTCGTCGTCAATTTTATTCTTCGCATCGATCATCTCAACAAAACCGTTCTTGGAAAAAACCAGGAGCTGCAGGAGGATCAACGCCGGTTGAGCGACAATCTTAAAGACATCATACGCATGAATTCGCAATTGGAATCCCAGAACACCCGGATTACTTCCATGAACCGGGAACTGACCGAGCGGTTCGATTCCACCGTCGGTCTGCTCACCAACATCATCGAGCTCAACCAGTCCCAGCATCGGGGTCACTCGGAGCGTGTGGCGGAAATTGCGGTGTTCATCGCGCAGAGGATGGGGTTGGCGGGAGACGCCGTCCAGAATCTGAAAACCGCCGCCCGGCTGCACGAGCTGGGCATCGTCAGCCTGCCGCGCGACGAATCGGTGGAAGACGCGCTCGACGAAGGTAAAAGCCGGTTCCACACCAGTCATCCGATGGTTGCCGAAATGCTTCTCAAAGGATTCCCCGGACTGGAACCCGTGGCGGAAATTATCCGCCATATGCATGAAAACGTCGACGGGTCCGGAAAACCTGACGGCCTGATGGGTGAACAGATTCCCCTGGGATCGCGGATTCTTTCGGTCTCCAGTTTTTACGATCATTACCGGGTGGCTCATCCGAACAGTTCCGTTTCCGAAGTCCTAATGCGGGTGGACAAGCAAAACGGGAAATGGTTCGACGAAAATGTGATTTCCTTTCTTGCGGAGTATGCGCGGTCCCAGAGCCCTGCCGACGATGAAAAGGTCGTCAGTTGTTCGGTGTTCGCGCTGAAAGAGGGGATGGAATTGGCTTCGGATATTTATTCCGAGTCCGGCATCAACCTGCTCCGCCAGGGCACGGTGCTGGACCGGGACCTGGTGAACCGGATTCTCAAATTCAACAACGTGGACCCCGTGGCGGGTCAAGTGAAGGTTAAACCGTAATCGCCTTATGGATATTGCAACCCTATTAGGAATATTTTCCGGCGTGGCCCTGCTGCTCGCCTCCATCATGCAGAACAGCGGACTGGAACTGTTTATCAGTGCGCCTTCGGCGATGATCGTGCTGGGCGGGACCATAGCCGCCACTCTGGTTGCGTATCCCATCAACGAACTGTTTGGGGTGATCGGGCTGTTCCTCAAGGTGTTCATAACCAAAAAGCACAATTTGTACGATCTGATTGACAACATGGTGATGATCTGCAGTGTCGCCCGCAAGGGTGGGGTGCTGGCCATCGAGTCCCGGCTGGATGAGATCGACAACGGATTTCTCAGAAGGGGACTGCAGTACACCGTCGACGGCAAGGACGAAAATACCGTGGTGACGCTCCTCAAAAAGGAGATTCGCCAGATCCAGCAGAAACACCGCGACGGATGGCAGATCATGAGTGAAATGGGGAAATTCGCCCCCGCCTTCGGAATGGTGGGAACGCTCATCGGGTTGATCCAGATGCTGTCCGCACTCGACGACGTTAAAACCGTCGGCCCCAAAATGGCAGTCGCCCTGATCACCACCTTTTACGGAGCGCTGTTGGCCAACCTGGTGTTCATTCCCATGACCGTCAAACTCAAACGCCGGAGCGCGGCGGAATCTCTGGAAATGGACCTGGTGCTGGAAGGCATCACTTTTATCCGCAAGGGGGTGAATCCCCGGTTCATGAAGGAAGCCCTGGAGAACATTCTGGAGAACGCCATCGGTAAAAAGTTGAAACGGGAAAAAACGCCGATCCAAACCCCGGCTCCCAAGCCCGCACCCAAACCGGTTCCCGGAACTCCCAGAAAAGAAGGCATCCATGCCCGAACCCGAAAAAATAACTGACGAGGAAGAGGATTTCGAATTTGAGGAATCCCGGGGCGTCCCCCCCTGGATCATCACCTTCGCGGATATGGTGACCCTGCTCATGGTCTTCTTCATTCTCCTGTTCGCCATCGGTAACGTGGAACAGGAAAAGTGGCGGGATATCAAAGAATCCCTGCGGGAAGCGCTGGGAGCCGACTCGATTGAGGAACTGGGGACCCGGCAGGGGTTGGATGTCGTCAAGCAGGTTCAGACCCTGGTGGACGAGAAAACCGTGCACGCGGTCGATGAAGTCGGCGCCATGGTGAACCGGGAGATGGAAGATATCATTTCCGAGGTTGAGGAATTCGTTTTCAAAAACAAACTCTCCGGCGAGGTCCGCGTTTCTTCCGACCCGCGCGGGGCGGTGATCACCATCTCCGATGTGGTGTTGTTTCCTCCCGGATCGGCGGAAATGACCCCCCAGGGCCGTAAAACCTTGCGCCAGGTGTTCGACGTGTTGAAACAGTTCCAATACAACGTCAAGATCGAAGGCCATACCGACAACACCCCCATTCATACCCTGAGATATCCCTCCAATTGGGAACTGTCCGCTTTCCGCGCCTCGGAAGTGGCTCACATGATGATCGACGACGGGTTTCCGCCGGAGCGGCTGTCGGTCGAAGGATTTGCCGAATTCCGGCCGAAGGTCCCCAACACCAGTGCGGAAAACCGGGCCATCAACCGCCGCATCGAGGTGGTCTATCAGCGCGGCAGCATCCGCCAGCGCATGGTCAAAATATTAAACCGGAAATAATCCCTCCTGCCGGGGTCTGTGTTGGAAACCATTTCAAGTCAATACCTTACGCTTTGACAACCCCCGCCATCTCTGGTAATTTAGAGCCATCCCTTTGGATTTTGCGGTGCTAACGGTCTGCGGGCCGGGGTTCCGGGCAATGGTAAAATCTTGAAACAGGAACAACAGGAACAATGGATGCGGCGGGCTTTGGAGTTGGCCGGAAAAGCGGCCGGCCGAACCTCGCCCAACCCCATGGTTGGGGCCGTTATCGTGAAAAACGGCCGGGTGATCGCCGAGGGCTACCATAAAAAAGCCGGGCGGCCTCACGGCGAGATCGAGGCCCTCCGAAAAGCCGGGAAGAGAGCCAGGGGGGCGCAGATGTTCGTGAATCTGGAGCCCTGTTGCCATCAGGGCCGGACCCCGCCCTGTACCGATGCCATGATCGAAAGCGGGCTCAAGGAAGTCTACGTCGGCATGCGCGATCCCAACCCGCGGGTGGCGGGTAAGGGAATTCGCCGGCTGAAACAGGCCGGGATCACGGTTCACAATGGCGTGTTGACCCCGCAATGCCGGCGGCTCAATGAGGCGTTCGCCAAATACATCCAAACGGGAATCCCGTGGGTGATCCTGAAATCCGCCCTGTCGCTGGACGGCAAAATCGCCACCGCCACCGGGCAGTCACAATGGATCACCGGCCCCGAGGCGAGAGAAAGGGTCCACCGTCTGCGGGACCGGGTGGATGCCATTCTGGTGGGTCCGGGGACGGTGCTCAAGGACAACCCGCGGCTGACCACGCGCCTCAAAAAGGGCAAGGGCCGCAATCCGGCCCGTGTTATTCTAGATGGCAGGGGGGAAATTCCCCTGAACGCGCGGGTGTTTCAACGTGCCACTAGGGAAAAGGTGGTGTATGTCACCTCTCCCAGGGCTTCTGCGGTCCGGCTCAACCGGCTCCGCAAAACCGGGGTCGATGTTAAGATATTACCCGATCAAAATGGTCATATTTCATTGAAAAAGTTGATTAAAATTTTAGGGCGAATGGGGGTGACCTCCCTACTGATCGAAGCCGGGAGCGGGCTCAACGCCAGTGCCCTGAAGGCGGGAATCGTGGATAAAATAGTCCTGTTTTTGGCGCCGCTGATCATCGGGGGCCGTACGGCGCCCGGCGTGGTCGGTGGAGCGGGCATCCACAACCTGAAGCAGGCGCTGAACCTTAAAAACCTCACGGTGACGCCCGTGGGTGCCGATTGGATGGTGGAGGGATATCTATAATCATGTTCACCGGAATCATAGAAGCAGTCGGAACGGTCGCGTCCCTGGTCCGCAAGGACCACCAAGCCCGGATGCGGGTGGACACGAATCCGCAATTTACCGGGTTTGAGATGGGCGAGAGCATCGCCGTCAACGGCGTCTGTCTGACGGTGGTGGACCGGGGCGAGCACTGGTTCGCGGTCGATATGACCCCCGAAACGCTGAGCCGGACCAGCTTCAAACAGGTGAAGGAAGGGTCGCGCGTGAACCTGGAACGTGCCCTCACGCCTTCCAAGAAAATGAGCGGGCATTTCGTGACAGGCCACATCGATAACGTGGCTTCGATAGTGAGCATTGAAGAAAAACCGGGGGAGGTGTTGTTCCGGTTCGAGCATCCCCCGGAGCTGATGCCGTATCTGATTGAAAAGGGGTCCGCCGCAGTGGACGGCATCAGCCTGACGGTGTTCGATTGCCGGGATCGCCGCTTCACGGTATCGATCATCCCGTTCACGCTGGAACACACCAACCTGAAGGACCGAAAAACCGGGGATATTGTAAATATCGAGTGTGATATGATTGGGAAATACGTGATTCGCGCGTGTGAAACGCTGTTCAAGGACTCTGAAACAAGCGGCACGATTTCCATGGAATTTTTAAAACAGCAGGGTTTTGTATGACCAAGAGACATCCGAAAACATTCAGTACCATCGATG
>SMVT01000087.1 GCA_004357365.1 Nitrospina sp. | reverse complement strand
CGTGGGTGAGGTCGATGATCTCCACCGTGGGGTGGATGGACCGTATGACCCCCTTCATGATGCCTGCAAAGGGATCGTCGGTGCCGAAATCGGTGGTCAGGGTTATCAGGTCAGGCATCCGGAAACCTGTTGTTCCGAAACGTCAAGGATGCGGACGGGAACGATGCGGTTCATCCACCCGTCATCGCCTTCGAACGAAACCGGAATATAGTTCTGCGAATGGCCGCGCAGGCGCCCCGTTCGGGGTTCGCGGCTGTTTTCGACCAGCACGTTTACGGTTTGATCCAGAAAACTCTGGCGAAATTCCAGGGCTTTCCGATTTCCCAGCTCGGTCAGAATTTTATTGCGCTCCTTTTTCACGGCTTTGGGAACGTCGTTGCGGGACCCGGCGGCCTCCGTGCCCCGTCGGGACGAATAGGAAAACACATGCAGGGTGGTGAAGGGCAACTCTGCCACCATTCGCCGGGTGTTTTCAAACATGGCCTCCGTTTCTCCGGGAAAGCCGACAATGATATCCGCGCCCAGTCCGACCTTCGGAATCCGGCAGACGATTTTTTCCACCACCTCCCGGTATTGCCGGGCGTTGTAGTTGCGGCGCATGCGCGACAGGATGGTGTCGTCTCCGCTTTGCAGGGGAATATGAAAATGCGGGCACAGGTCGTCGCGTTCGGCCATGAGCTCGATCAGGCGGTCGTCGATTTCCACCGGGTTGATGGAACTGAGGCGCACTCGAAAATCGCCTGCCAGATCGAGGATATCTTCCACCAGCGATGAAAAAGTTTCCGGCGGATTGCAATCCATCCCGTAGGTCCCGAGATTGATTCCGGTGAGAGTGATTTCCCGGTACCCGGCATCCAGCGAATGGCGCACGTTGTTGAGAATATTTTTCCTGGAATCGCTGATCGAGTGTCCCCGCGCCCGCACCACGGTGCAGAACGAGCAGGCCTCGTCGCATCCGGTCTGCACTTTGATGAACGCCTTGGTCTTGCCGTGGAAATCGGCCACCGGAATGGTCTTGAAATCCCATTTCTGGGTGATGTCGGACATGTGCACCAGGGGCAGGCCGAAGGCGTCTTCCTGATGAATCCGGTTCAATTGGGCCTTGATCACCTTGGCGATTTCCAGCTTGTTGGCATTGCCCAGCACCACATCCAGCCCCGGAATCCGGGCCGCTTCTTCCGGGTTGTTTTGGGCGTAGCACCCTGTAAATATGACCATTGCGCCGTCGTTGATGGCCAGGGATTTTTTCACCGCCTGGCGCGAGCTGGCGTCGCTTTTGGCGGTTACGGTGCAGGTGTTGACAACATAAACATCAGCCCGCTCCTGAGAGCCGACGATGGAAAACCCTTCCTGCTCCAGCAGGGTCTGCATTTCGGCGGTGTCGTTTTGGTTGGTCCGGCAACCGAGGGTTGCGAAGGCGACTTTCACGATAAGTTTTCCTTTTTTCCGGGCGATCAATATTTAATCTCCCATCTTATGCCATCCCTTTGTTTTTTATCAACTGTAAATTACTTTAAATCCGGAGGGTCGCAAGCCGTTCTTGACCTGCCGCACCGGGTTTGTTAGGATGCGGTCCTCCACTGCCTGACAACTGACCCTGAAATCCATTTGTCCATCACAAGCCTATGCCGAAGGTCGATAAGGACATCCAGACGTTTCTCGAAAGATGGCTCCATAAAAGCGTTAAAAAGTACGTGTCGCATATGGACGGCCGGCAGGACGGAGGGCTTCACGATTTGATCATCAGCGGGGTTGAAAAACCCCTTTTGGAAATCGTGCTTCAGAAAACCGAAGGCAACCGGACCCAGGCCGCCAATATTCTCGGCATCAACCGCAACACCCTGCGCAAAAAAATCCAGGACTACAACATCCAATGCCGGGACAGGGATTAGCCGCCGTCATCCTGGCCGCCGGTAAAGGCACCCGGATGCACTCCGACCGCGCCAAGGTCCTGAACCCTTTGGCGGGCCGTCCGTTACTGATCCATGTGCTGGACGCGGTGGCGGCCCTGAATCCCGCACGCGTCCTCGTGGTGGTGGGGTATCAGGCGGCGGAGGTCAAGCAGGCCTGCGCCAACCGTCCCGTGGAGTTTGTCGAACAGGCCGAGCAGTTGGGAACCGGCCACGCGGTTCAGCAGGCCCAGGCCGCCCTCGAGGATTTTGAGGGGGAGGTCCTGATCCTTTGCGGAGACATGCCGCTGATCCGCTCCGCCACCCTTAAGACCCTGCTCCAGAAGCACCGCGAAACCGGGGCGGAATGCACCCTGTTGAGCCTTAAAACCAAGGAACCAAAGGATTTCGGCCGGGTGGTCCGGGGCCCGGACGGGGCGGTTTTGAGGATTGTGGAAGCCCAAGACGCCACCGAGCAGGAAAAAACTGTTGACGAATACAACTCGGGCGTTTATTGTTTTGATAAGGGTATCCTTTTCAAAGCGTTAGCTTCAATCGACCGCGGCAACGCGCAGCGGGAGTATTACCTGACCGATGCGGTCGGAATTCTCTCTCGGAACGGGCATTCGGTAGAATGCCACTCGACCCGGGACGCGGATGAAATTTTCGGAATCAATTCGTCCGACGATTTGAAAAAAGCCGAGCAAATGGTTCAAGCCTGACCAACCGGTACCATCGTTTTCCCCAATCAACCGAATTCGGAACCTAAACCATGAAAGCCGTAATCCTTGCCGCCGGCAAAGGAGACAATCTTAAACCGTTTACCGACACGCGGCCCAATCCCATGATCAGCGTGGCCGGGAAATACCTGTTCGACCACAGCCTCGATCTGCTTCAGAAAGCCGGCATCAACGACATTTTCGTGGTGGTCGGGCATCAGAAGGACAAACTGATCGAGCAGATCGGCGAGCATGTGCATAACGGCCTCAACCTGCAGTACGTGGAGCAGAAACGCCCGGGCGGCATCGGCGATGCGGTGTTGAAGATCAAAGACAAAGTCCTGCCGGGCGAGTATTTCATGCTGATCTACGGGGATATCGTGACTGCGGAAAACATTTACAGCAAAGCCCAGCAGTCGTTTCACGCCTTCAAGGGTCCGGTGGCTTCCATCTGCCTGCCGCCGTCCAACGAGATGTTCGGCAACGTGTTTCTGAATGCCCACATGAACATCACCAAAATCATCGAAAAGCCGAAGGGAGACCATCTCGGCAATTACGTGCTGGCCGGGGTGTATATTCTTCCCGCGGGTTTTTTCAAACTGCTGGAGAAAAACAATCGGTCCATGGAAAAGGCCCTCAAAGCGCTGGTCGCGGGGGAGGGACTGCGGGCCTCGATGTGGGAGGAGGAATGGCTGGACGTGGTCTACCCCTGGGAGATTCTGCGGGCCAACAAGATCATCATGGACTCCTGGGAGCATTCGAAGATTGCCAAAACCGCCACCCTGGAATCGAATGTCACGATTTCGGGAACCGTTCATATCGAGGACAACGTGGTGATCAAGGCGGGGGCGGTGCTGGAGGGTCCCTGCTCCATCGGCAAAAACTGTTATATCGGAAACAATTCCCTGATCCGCAGTTACACCGCGCTGGAGGACAACTGCTCGGTTGGTTACGGGGTGGAATTGAAAAACTGCGTGGTACAGAAAAATTCCCATATCGGACGCCTATCGTTCATCGGCGACAGCGTGCTGGGAGAAAACGTGGACATCGGCGCGGGCACGATGACCGTCAACCGGCAGTTGGACTGGAGCACCATCAAGGTCAAGCATCAGCGCAAGACCATAGACACGGGTATTCTGAAACTGGGTTCGTTTATCGGGGATGATGTGGTCATCGGCGCGGGCAATTCCATCGAGCCCGGAACCGTGATCCCGCCGGGCAAGGTTCTGCCCGCCCATTTTACCGTGACCAACAAATAGAAGAACAAATTTATGTGTGGAATCACCGGGGCGGTCGGCCTGAAAGACATTTCCAACGTTTTGTTTGACGGTATTCGCAACCTCGAATACCGCGGTTACGATTCCTGCGGTGTCGCCCTGATGAACCGTAACAGCATCATCGTCAAAAAAAACGTGGGGGGCGTGGGCGACGTTTATCAGAAAGAAAATATTCTGAGGCACTCCACCCACCTCGGCATCGCCCATACCCGCTGGGCCACCCACGGTCAGGTCACCCGCAACAACACCCATCCTTTTTTGTCCTGTGATAAAAAATTCGCGGTCATCCACAACGGCATCATCTCCAATTATCGGGATCTGAAAACCCGCCTGCAAAAAGAGGGGCACCGGTTTGACTCGGACACCGATACCGAAGTCATCCCCCACCTGCTGGAAAAGTTTTACCAGAAAACCTCAGATATCGAGGCCAGTTTCGTGCAGACCCTCAACCTGCTGGAGGGCACCTTCGCCCTGGCTTTCATCACCCACCACCAGCCCGACCAGATCTACTGCGCCAAACGGGAGTCACCTTTATTGCTGGGGATCGGGGACGAGGTGAAGTTCATCGGTTCGGATTTCAACGCGTTCATCGACCACACCAAGAACGCGGTGATCATCGACGACGACGAATACGCCATCGTCTCCAAGGACGGGTACACGGTCAAGAACTTCGTCACCAACCAGGAGGTCGAAAAGCCCATCACGCGTATCGAATGGGACAGCGAAACCTCCAAGAAGGGCGGCTACCCGCATTACATGCTGAAGGAAATTTACGAACAGCCGCAGACCGTCGTCAAGGCGCTGGAGGTGGAAGAAAAAACCCTCAATCGGCTGGTGGACATGATTCATAAAAGCAAAAGTGTTCAACTGGTCGGGGTCGGTACGACGTATTACGTGGCGATGTACGCCAACTATATTTTTTCGGCGCTGGCCGGCCGCTACATTCCCGCCATCAGTTCGGATGAGTTCGTTTCCTTGTCCCCGGCCGATAAAAACAGTTTTGTACTGGCGGTGTCGCAGTCCGGGGAGACCTACGACACCCTGTCCGCCCTCAAGCATGCCAAATCGAAGGGCGCGAAAACCGGCGCCATCGTGAACGTGATGGGTTCGTCCATTTCCCGAATGGTCGATTGCCCGGTCCTGCAGGGATCGGGACCGGAAATCTGTGTGATCAGCACCAAAGCGGCATTGGCCCAGATGATTCTGCTCACCCGCACGGCCCTGAAGCTGGGTCTGAAGGATAAAAAGCTGACGCAAAAAGCCTATAACGGGTTCATGAAATCGCTCAAGTCCCTGCCGGATATCATCGAGGCCCTATTGAACGAGCGTTCGGGTTTTATCCACCGCATTGCCCACCAGCACCGCAATGTCAAGAACTGGCTGTACCTGGGACGAGGGGTGTATTATCCGATCGCCCTGGAATCCGCCCTGAAAATGAAGGAAGTCGCCTACGTTCATGCCGAGGGCATGCCCTGTGGATTTTTGAAGCACGGTACCCTGGCCATGATCGATCCGGATATCTATTCCATTGTGTTCATCCCGCCCAATTCCGAGAAAGTCCTGTACCAGGCCACCCTGGCCAGCGTCGAGGAAATCCGCGCGCGTTCCGGATTCGTTTTGGGAATCCATTTCGACGAGCGCAACCGCAACCCGGATCTGTTCAGCGAGGAACTGATTCTGCCGCCGGTGCCGCCGGTTATCGCGCCCCTGATTCAGATGGTCATCGCCCAACTGTTTGCGTATTTCACCGCCACCTCCCTGAAAAGGAACGTGGACAAGCCCCGTTCGCTTGCCAAATCCGTAACGGTGGGTTAGGCTGTGGGCCGGACCAACCACCAATACTTGATTTAAAATACCCATTTCTGGGACCAACCATCGGCGCGGCCGTAACCGCGATGCGCCGGATTTTGATTAAAGGCATTGGATTTCATGAAACAGGTTTCAACGGTACTGACCATTGCCGGCTCCGACCCCAGCGGCGGCGCCGGTATCCAGGCGGACATCAAAACCATTTCCGCCCACGAATTGTTTGCGACTTCGGTGATCACCTCCATCACCGCTCAGAATTCAAAAGGCGTGCAGGCCACCTTCGACCTGTCCCTGGAAGAAGTGGAGGCGCAACTGAAAGCCGTGCTGGAAGACGCCAAACCCGCCGCCGTCAAAACTGGCATGCTGGGCAACGAGGTGCTGGTGGAATGCATCGCCCGGCGTTTGAAGCGGGCGCGGATCAGAAACCTGGTGGTCGATCCCATCATCCAATCGTCCAGCCGCAAGACCCTGCTGTCCAAAAAAGGCGTGACGGCGCTCAAGGAAAAACTGCTGCCGCTGGCTTTACTGGTGACGCCGAATCTGTCCGAAGCGAAGGCGTTGTCCGGGGTTCGCATTACCCGGCCGCAGGACCGGCTGAAAGCCGCCAAAGCGATACTCAAAACCGGAGTTCGCAGTGTGTTGATCAAAGGCGGACACGCAAAAAACAATGCCGATGATTTCTTTTATGATGGCAAGCGGGTTGAAATCTTCAAAGGAGAGCGCATCGGCCAAGGCGACTGGCATGGTACCGGATGCGTGCTGTCCGCCGCTATCGCTTCGGGACTGGCGCTGGGGTTGAGTTTGACGGCGGCGATTCAGAAGGCCAAGGGCTGGGTGACGGCTGGCATCGCCGGCGGCGTGGGCACCGGCAACGGCTTCCGAAGCGTGAACCCGATGGCCGCTGTGTTCGCCCCAAAAAAACGGTTTGAAGTGATTCAGGACCTGTCCACCGCGGTGGAGATTCTGAAGCAAAACCGCATTGGATTATTAATACCCGAGGTGCAGTCGAACATCGGCGTCGGTCTGCCCGACGCTCACAGTGCGGAGGACGTGGCGGCCATTCCGGGACGCATCGTCAAAAACGGCAGCGATAT
>SMVT01000086.1 GCA_004357365.1 Nitrospina sp. | reverse complement strand
TTTCATGTGGGAGATGAAGGTGTAGTTTTTCCGGTCGACCCCCATCACCGCCACTCCGGCGGCGGAACCGACCGCCAGGAGACTGCCGCCCACCCCCGTGGTCAGCGTGACCAGCAACCATTGGTCGACGCCCATGGTGGGGTCCATTTTCAAGACCGCGAACATAACGGGAATATTGTCCACGATGGCGGAAAGAACGCCCACGATGATATTGGACCAGGTCGGACCGATGGTTTCGTACAGATTTTCACTGGCCAAGGCGAGATAGCCGAGGTACTGCAGGGCCCCCACGGCGGTGAGCACGCCGAAGAAAAACAGCAGGGTGTCAAACTCCACCGAGGAAATTTTGCTGAAGATGTCAAAATGAGCATTTTCACCCCGGCGGTTTTCGGGACTTCCCAGTTCGTACGTCAGAGGTTTGTCTCCCCAGCGTTTCAGATAGTAGCCGAAGAGCATGAGTGCGCCGAGGCCGAGCATCATACCCATAAACGGAGGCAGATGAAAAAACTGATGAAAACTGACGGCGGTGGCGATGGTGCAGATTCCCATGACAATGATCACTTTGGCGCCGGGTTTCAGGGAAATGGCCTCGGAAGGCGCCTCCGGGAATTCGTCCGGGACAAAGAAATACATGCAGGTAGCCGGCACGATCCAGTTGACCAGCGATGGAAGCATGAGATAAACGAACTGCAGGGTTTCGACCTTGCCAGCTGTCCAGACCATGAGCGTGGTGATGTCGCCGAACGGACTCCAGGCACCTCCCGCATTGGCGGCGACCACGATATTAGTGAACGCGAGAACGATGAATTTGGAATTGCCGCCGCTCACCGCCAGCGCGACGGTGGACATGAGCAGGGCGCTGGTCAGGTTGTCCGCCAGCGGCGACAGGAAAAACGTGATGATACCCGTTGTCCAGAACAGGGAACGAAACCCCAAACCCTTGCGTAGAAGCCACACGCGCAGGGAATTGAAAACGTTCCGCTCCGCCAGAGTGTTGATGTAAGTCATGGCGGAGAGCAGAAAGAAAAACAGTGCGCCGATTTCCGCGATGAGGTGTTGCACATAATCGTGAGCCTCGCTGTCAACAGGGCCGTTTAGGGATTCATAGAGGCCGATGAGGAACCACATGAAACACCCCGCAAAGATGACGGGCTTGGATTTGCGCATGTGGATTTTTTCTTCCATCACAACCAGGGCGTAGGCCAGAACGAATATCAGCAATGAAACGTATCCCACCCACGTGGTGGTCAGAGTTGCCATACAAAGCTCCTTGGAATCAGTTCAAACAAGTTGGGATGGGGCATGGGGGCGCGACGATATATGAAATGAAGGCCACGTTTTTATGAAAAGGCATTTCTTTGATTTGTTCAATATTTCAATAATACAAAATGCTCAATATATTAGAGGTTTGATACCCGCAAAGAAACCCATTTATTCAGGAAAATTATTTTGGTTTCCAGGAGGCCTTTAGGAAAATTCTGACAGGCAGGCCCAACGGTTGCCCTTATCGGGGTACATATAGGGCAATGATGGGAGGGAGATCAAGGTTTGGCGTACGTACGGTTTTTGCTCCATTTGGGAGGAAGAGAATGGGCGATGGACCCTTCCCACAGGCTCAACTGTAAGGATGGGCGTAGATTTGCGACCTAATGACAAGGAATTTTGCCGAGTTAGCTCACTGGAAAATGGCGGCGCATCCGGGCCTCTGATTTAAGGTTGACTGAGGTCGAATGTATGCTAACATCTTAAATTATTATACTTTAGGGCTCCATCATTCATTTATTTCGGTGACTCATTGATAGAAGCGGGAAGCGTGCTCGCCAAAAAATATTTAAGGGAATGCAAGGGGTTCATTGACCAGGCCATCCCCGAATTTTTGCCGGAAAAAGATGGATACCCCCAGAGTATTCATGAGTCGATGCACTACAGCCTATTTGCCGGGGGAAAGAGACTTCGGCCCAGTCTTTTGATCGCTTCGGCGGAAGCGGTGGGAGGGAACCGGAACCGTGTCCTGCCGTTTGCAGTTGCGGTTGAATTTCTTCACACGTATACGCTGATTCATGATGACCTCCCTGCTCTCGATAATGACAGTCTGAGGAGAGGCAAGCCGACCAACCACAAAGTTTATGGTGAAGCCATTGCCATCCTGGCCGGAGACGCGTTACTGACCCAGGCCTTTGTGTTGATGACCGACCCATTGTTGATGGAGGTCATTCCCCACAAAAATATTCTTCGCGCTTCGCATGAAATTGCCAAGGCCATGAGTTCCACCGGAGTGATCGGTGGCCAAGTGGTGGATTTGGAATCGGAAGGGCAACAGGTCGACGCATCGACTTTAGAGTACATCCACATTTACAAAACAGGCTTCTTTTTCAAAGCCTGTGTTCGAATCGGGGCGATATTGAGCGGGGCTTCGTCCTCCCAGTTGGGAACTCTTTCCCGGTACGGTGCTCATATCGGTCTGGCGTTTCAGATCATTGACGACATTCTCGATATTACGGGAGAACAACAACAACTGGGGAAAGATGTCGGCAGTGATATCGATAAAAGTAAAGCCACCTACCCGGCTTTGTTTGGTTTGGAGGAATCCAAAAAGAAAGCCGAGTCTCTGGTCGATGAGGCATTGGGATGCCTGGAAAATTTTGACGAACGAGCCGATCCCCTGCGGGAGATCGCCCGTTTTTTCGTCCAACGTACCTTTTGAAATGGAATGACGTATGAGCAGGCTCTTAGATGGAATCAACAGTCCTCAGGACTTGAAAAAGCTCGATATAAAAGATCTTCCCGCTTTGGCGGCCGAAATTCGGGAGACTCTTTTAACGACGATATCCAAAACCGGCGGTCATCTGGGGTCCAATCTGGGGATTGTGGAATTGACGCTGGCTATGCATTACGTGTTTGACAGTCCGCGCGACAAGTTTGTGTGGGACGTGGGGCACCAGAGCTATGTCCATAAACTGCTGACCGGGCGCAAGGACCGGTTCCATACGCTCCGGCAATACGGAGGTTTGAGCGGGTTCACCAAACGCGAGGAAAACGAGCACGACCACTGGAATTGCGGCCATGGAGGCACCTCCATTTCCGCCGCCATCGGTTTCGCCAAAGCGCGCGACCTCAAAAAAGAAGACCATGAAGTGGTGGCGGTGATCGGTGACGGGTCGTTGACCGCGGGCATAGCTTTTGAAGGCTTGAACTACACCGGCCATCTCAAAAGCAACATAATCGTCATCTTGAACGATAATGAAATGTCGATTTCCACCAACGTCGGCGGCATGTCGGCGCACCTGAGCCAGATCATGACCGGGCAGGTCATGCGTAAAATCAAAGGGAAAATCGACTTGTTGCTGCAATCTATTCCCGAGGTGGGAAAAGATATCTCGCATTTCGCCCACAAAATCGATGACGCCATCAAGGGCGTGTTCATCCCCGGACGCTTGTTCGAGGACCTGGGATTCCGTTATGTCGGTCCGCTGGACGGTCACGACACCGAATTGTTGATTAAAAGTCTGGAAGATCTCAAAGGCCAGAAAGGTCCGACGCTGGTCCATGTGATCACGCGCAAGGGCAAGGGCTACCCCGTCGCCGAGGAAAAGGCTGAAATCTGGCACGGCGCGTCTCCCTTCGACATTGAGACCGGGACCTTCCTGAAAAAGAAATCCAATCCGGCGTATACCGCCGTGTTTGCCGATGCCCTGATCGAACTGGCCACACAGGATGAAAAAATTATCGGCATCACCGCCGCCATGCCTTCGGGTACGGGGATCAGCAAATTCGGGCAGATTTTCCCGGATCGCACCTTCGACGTCGGCATGGCTGAACAGCATGCCGTGGATTTTGCCGGTGGGCTGGCGCTGGAAGGGTTCCGGCCGGTCGCCGCGATTTATTCCACATTTTTACAGCGGGCGTACGACCAGGTGATTCACGACATCTGTATCATGAACATCCCGGTGACGTTTGCGATGGACCGCGCCGGCATCGTCGGCGAGGACGGAGCGACCCATCAGGGGTTGTACGACATCGCCTACCTGCGGACACTGCCCAATATGGTCATCATGGCGCCCAAGGACGAAAACGAACTGCGCCACATGCTGAAAACCGCGATCTATCATCCCGGCCCCGCCGCCCTTCGCTATCCGCGGGGCGCCGGACTGGGTGTGCCCCTCGACCCGGAAATAAAGGAACTGGAAATCGGTAAGGGTGAGGTGATCCAGGATGGAACCGATATCGCGCTCCTCGCATACGGCCATATGGTGACACCGGCGATGGAGATCGCCCGTTCGCTGGAACAAACGGGGCTCAGCGTGGCGGTCATCAACGCCCGGTTCGTGAAACCGCTGGACACGGAATTGATCTGCCGTTATGCGAGGTCCACCAAATGTCTGATTACGCTGGAGGAGCATTCCCTCAAAGGCGGGTTCGGTTCAGCGGTCCTGGAGGAAATCCACGAGCATATTCCAGAGCACCATGTACTGGTGAAACTCATCGGTGCGGCCGATAGGGTCATCGAACACGGCGCGCCCGCCCTGGTCCGGAAAGACCTGGGATTGGATGCGGAAGGCCTTTTAAAGACCGTTCAGGAGTTTTATAATAAAACCGTTCTCGGTGCCGTCGCGGTTTCCGGAAACGGCAAAAAAGCCGTCCACGGAAACGGCCGGAATAAAGGCAACGGCAGTCGCAAGAAGTTTTCCTCCAATGGTAAAAAAGGTCAAGGCAAAGAAAAACATCCGGTCAATGGATAGATGCTCACAAATCAAGCGTGTCACCAGCGAAACCCAAATTGAAGTCAGTCTGGTCCTGGACGGAACCGGGCAGGGGGACATCCAGACCCCGATCCCGTTCATGGATCACATGCTGGCGCAATTCTCCCGCCACGGTTATTTCGATCTCACGGTAAAAGCGACAGGGGATACCCACATCGATCTCCACCATACGGTGGAAGATTTGGGGATCACGTTGGGTCAGGCCTTTGAAAAAGCCCTCGGAGACAAGAAGGGAATCCGGAGGTTCGCCCAGTCCAGTGTGCCTTTGAACGAGGCGCTGGTGCACTGCGTGGTGGACTTGAGCCGCTCCTACTATGTGTTCAATATCGACCTGCCCAAGGCCAAGCTGGGCGAGTTCGATGTCGAACTGGTGCCGGAGTTTTTCCAGGCGGTCTCCGCCAACTGCGGGCTCACCCTGCACTTCAATTCCCCCTACTGGAACAACCTGCACCACGTCGTGGAAGCCTCCTTCAAGGCGTTTGCGAAAGCGATGGACCAGGCCTGTTCCCTGGACCCGAGGTCCAACACGATTCCGTCCACCAAAGGCACTCTTTAAATGATCGCCATCATCGACTATGGCATGGGCAATCTGCGGTCGGTGCACAAGGCGCTGGAGGCGGTGGGCGCCGATGCAGTGGTCTCCAGCCGGCCCCAAACCATTCTGGATGCGGATTCCGTGGTCCTGCCCGGCGTCGGGGCGTTCAAGAACTGCATGGACAACCTCGACCGGCTGGGACTGATCGATGTCGTCCGGAAATCCATTCAATCCGGAAAACCGTTTCTGGGCATCTGCCTCGGCTTACAACTGTTGTTCGAGGAGAGTGTCGAGTTTGGAACGGTGGCGGGCCTGGGAATCCTGCCGGGGAAAGTGATGCGATTCCATTTTCCCGACGATCCCGCGCTGAAAGTCCCGCACATGGGATGGAACACGCTGACCCTCCACAAACCTTCGCCGCTGTTCGATTCGATGGAGGCGCATCCCTACTATTATTTTGTTCATTCCTACTACGTCGCTCCTGAGAACCGGGACATAGTCGCCACCACCACCCGCTACGGGGAGGACTTTGTCTCCGGCATCGAACACGACAACATCCACGCCTTTCAGTTTCATCCCGAAAAAAGCCAGAAACAGGGTTTGGCCCTGCTGGAGAAGTTTGCCCGGCTGAACTGACCGCGACCCATGAAGACCAACTACGCACGGGGCCTATCCTATGCGGTGATCACCGCCACGCTGTGGGGCATTCTCCCCATCCTGATGAAAATTGCCCTCAAGGAATTTTCCGGGAGCAGTATCGTCTGGTTCCGTTTCGCCTTCGCGTTTGCCGCGCTGTACCTGTTTCTGAAATTCCGGAAGAAGCAACCGGAATCGATCCTGGTCTCTCCGCCGGGGTTCGGCGTCCTGGCGGGTTTATTTCTGGCGGGCAATTATTATTATTTTCTGAGAGGCATTGAAACCAGCAGTCCCTCCAACGCCGGTATCCTCATCCAGATCGCGCCGGTGTTGCTGGTGATCTTCGGCGTTCTTTTGTTCAAGGAACGGTTCGACCGTCGGCAGGCCGTCGGATTGGCTATCGCCGTGGTCGGCTTTGTTGTCTTTTACCGGGACCAGAGCCGGCAATGGGGAGCAGAGGCCTACACGGCGACCGCTATCTATATAGTCGCCGCCGCCTTGCTGTGGACCGGTTATATGGTCTTTCAGAAAAGTTTGGCGCCGCGCTACGAAGCTCAGTCTCTGAACCTGCTGGTGTATGGCACCGCCGCGCTGGTGTTGATCCCCGCCGTGGTCTGGACCGATTTCAACAACCCCCATCCCGGCAGTTGGGCGTTGATGATTTTCCTCGGTGTGAACACCCTGCTGGCCTACGGGTTTCTGGCGGAGGCGATCAACCATATCCCGCTGTGGTTGCTGAGCGTGGTGATCACGCTCAACCCGATCATCACGCTGACCCTCATGCACATTCTGCCCATCGTGGCGCCAGGTTGGGTGGCGCCCGAGGTGATCGGAACGTGGGGTTACGTCGGCGCCGGCACCGCCGTGCTGGGTGTGGTGATGGTGATCCGCAAATCCTGAGTTCAGGGTTTATTTTTTTTCATGGCGCGGGCGATTTCCCGATCCGCTTCGCGTTTCTTAATGGTGTCCCGTTTGTCGTAGTTTTTCTTCCCCTTCGCCACGGCGAGCTCCACCTTGACCTTCCCGTTTTTGAAATACAGTTTCAACGGAATCAGGTTGTATCCCTTTTCCCGGCTGACGCCGATCAAGCGTGCGATTTCCCTTTTGTGGAGCAGAAGCTTGCGCTTGCGCATGGGATCGTGATTGAAACTGTGCGCCGGGGTGTACGGGCTGATGTGGCAGTGCAGCATGAAGACTTCCTCCCGGTCCACCACGGCATAGCAGTCGGCCATGCTGGCCTTGCCTTCGCGGAGTGCCTTGACCTCGGTTCCCTGCAGAACTATGCCCGCTTCCAGGGTGTCTTCGATATGATAGTTGTGCCGGGCCTTTTTGTTCTGGCAGATGATTTTAATGCCGTTGGCGTTTTGACTTTTTTTGCTCATGGTTACGGGATAACCTGAATATTCTGCCCCACCTTCAGTTTTAAAGTCCGGGCCGCATTTCCCTCCCGTTCAAACAGTTCCAGCGCGTTCCAGCTGTTGATGATGGACCGCGTCATATGCGGGGCGCCTTCCGAGTAATGGGCCGCCAGGCCGCGAATTGCTGTTCTTCCTATTTTAACCGTCAATTTGCGGGCGTTCGGGCAATGCACCGAAACCAGCTCCCGCGGAATATTGGTGGCGGCGTTTCCGAACCGGTCGATATAGATCACCTCGCCCTCAATCGCTTTTCCATTCCATGAAGGCTCGGGTAACGCCAGGGTCTGGGGGTCCTTGATAGGGGGTCCCAGCGATTTTAAGAGAGTGCCCTTGGCCAGCGCAGCCGCCACCGGCGCGAAAATGTCCCGGCCATGGAAGGTGGCGGACACCTCCGGTAAAAAATATTTTTTCTGAGTCAACTCGACGCACCGGCTTTTGGCGTTCAGTACCCCACTGAAGATCCCGTTGTCCGGCCCGACATAATGGCAGGAACCGTTTTTGACCGCCATCGCCCGGCGGGTGCCACCGACGCCGGGATCGACCACCGCTACGTGCACGGTTTTTTTCGGAAAGTAGGGCGTCGCCGCCTTCAACACCAGCGCCGCCTGCAGAACGTTTTGCGG
>SMVT01000085.1 GCA_004357365.1 Nitrospina sp. | reverse complement strand
TGGCCGTAATTACATGATTGACCGTATCTCCAGCAGCCACAGTGACGGTCGTAATAAAGCCAGCACGGTCGGTAATATTAAATGACCCGAGCGCCACACCGGAGCCGCCATTCAAATCCAATAGCTGAGTGTTCACATTCACGGCCGGATTCATATCGGTCCCGAAGACTTTAGAACCCGGACGGGTAATGGGGACGGTCAGGTTGGGCCCGACTTCCACCTGCAGGCTGTCGCCGTTCCCGGAATAAACCGCTCCCAGGCCCAAAGGATTCGCCTGATAGGGCGGGTTCAGCAAATTGGTGCCACCAAAAATAAATTGTCCTTTCACCTGGGTATTGGCTTCCTGGATCACCTGGTCCAGAATGGACTGAATTTCCAACGCCACATTGGCCCGGGTTTGGGCGCCACTGGTCGCCCCGAGGGCGCCCTGGGCCAGCTCCAGAGCGCGGGTAATGGCCAGGCCTACCGAATCGAGCGAGGCATCGGCCGTATTCAGGAACAGGCGGTTATTGTCTATATTGCGGCCAAATTGCTGGATCTGGGCGATCGAACTGCGCAGGGTCAAGGTATCCTGCATGCCCAGAGGATCGTCCGACGGCTTATTGATCCTTTTGCCCGTCGCCACACGCTGGTTGGCCAGAAACAATTCCTCCGTAATCTGGAATATATTCCGGAGCGCATTGATTTGTTGAATTTGATTGGTGACTCGCATGACCATAACGATCTCCTGATCTCTATTATTTCCTTGTACCGGATCTACATTCTCTGCAATACGTCAAACATTTCCTCAATGACGGTGACCATGCGGGCGGAAGCCGCATAGGCCTGCTGGAATTTAATCAAATTGATCATTTCCTCATCCAGGGAAACGCCCGAGATGCTTTCCCTTTGGGTATTCAACTGGAGCATGATTCCTTCCTGCTGTTTCAGGATGGTTTGGGACGACCGTGATCCGGCCCCCAGGCCGCTGATCATGGAATTAAAAAAATCATCGAATGTCGACGACCCCGCGCCGGGTGTGAAAGCCCCCGCGCTGAACACCAGGCTGTTCTGGAGGTTGGAGATATTGAGCGCATTCTGGCCGTCGCCGGGACCCGACAGACCGGCGGCGATTTTATTCAAATCGTTCAATACCGTGCTGGCAAGGGCCATATTGACGGCGGCGTCTTCCGAAATAGAAATATCGAACGTATCTCCGGCGACCGCCCCCAGGGAAATGGTCACTGCCAGGCCGTTGGCGATGGTCACGGGAGATGAAAAGGAACCCACCAGCTGATTGGTGGTCAGGTTGAACAGATCAAAATTTCCGCCGCCTGTTGACCGAATCTGAAACTTATCGACAATAACAGTCGAAGGGCTGGCATTGGTCGCGGTGACCCCAGGCGCACCCAGGTTTTGGGAGCTGGCAATGACAGTAGGCGCCAGGGTATCGAAAAACAAATTTCCCGAACTGCCATCCAGACCGATACCCTGAAGATGAACGCCGTTCACCTGCTCCATCAAACCCGCCGCCAGGCGATCAAGTTGATCGATGAGGCCCTGCGTTTCGACATCCCTCATATCGAGGAAGCCGCGCAGTTCACCGTCCAGAATCTGGTTGGTCACATTGATCGTTCCACCCATGCCATCGTCCACCAGGATATCCTTGAAGCCGCGGTTGTCCGGGTTGGCCCCTGTGCTCAACTGAAACACGGTGGTCCCCAATACCAGGGGAGTGCCCCCGGAAAGGGTCAGCGTGGTGTTGCTATCGTTGGTATCAATCAGTTGAACATCCACTTTTTCGGATAACTGTTTGATCAACAAGTCGCGTTGGTCCCGCAGGTCATTCGCGGCAACGTTGCCATTTTCAATTTTAAGAATGGATCTATTGAGCTCGGCAATTTCGTTCAACATACCATTGATCTCGGTCACCTCCGCCGTGACCGCATTATCCAGATTCAGGCGCTGTTGAAACAGGGCGGTGCCCAACCGATTGAATACCGTCGCCAGTGTTCCCGCCGTAGAAAGAACCGCCGTGCGGGCGGCCAGGTTGGTCGGGTTTGAAGCGAGATCGTCAAACGCCGTGAAAAATTCACTCAGGGCGTTGTTCAGGCCCACCCCGCCGCTTTCGTTTAAGATTGTTTCCAGCCTCTGGAAAAAAGTATTGCGGATATCAAAGTTGCCCAAGGTGCTGCTTTCTCCCAAAATCTGATTAAACAGAAACTGGTCAAAATCCCGGGTGATATTAGTTGCGCGAACTCCCGTGCCCAGAAATGCCAACCCCACTTGCCGGGGCCGGTTGGCTTCCAGGATTACTTCCTGCCGTGAGAAGCCTTCCGTCTGAACATTCGCGATGTTGTGGCCGACGACCTCAATTGCCAACTGGTTGGTTTGCAAACCCAGTTTTGCCGTATTCAATACGCTGAAGATATTTGACGTCATAACCTATTCCATTACAGTAAAGGCTGTATTGCCTAAATGTCCGTGTTGACCACCCGGCTTTCCATCGCCGGTTCGCTCAACTGTCCGTTCGAATAATAAGGGGTATAATTCGTATCCACCTCATAAAGCCAGGACATGGATTGCTTCATGGCCAGAGATGAACGGTTGATCAATTGTTTGTTCGACAAATTTATTTCATTGATCGTTTGAATCTGTTCCCGGATTTGGTGCCGATGCGCCGCCATTTGTTTCCCCCAAAGGTTGCCTTTCATACCAATAATGGTCTTAAGGGTTACCTCGGATGAAGATTGGCCCAGTTTCTGGGCAAATGCGCCAACCATTTCTTCTCTCTTCTGATTCAACTCGTGGACTTTGACCAGCAGTGACTCTTTGCGTTCCAGGGCTTTTTCCAGCCGTTCGCGCGAATATTCCGAAATACTCCTCCACTCTTCATTCATGACCTATATAATTTCTCCGTACAAAGCAATCTTTTGAACCAGAACCTCGTCCAGAGTAAGGTATACGTTACTCATTGGAATTCACCTCTTGGGTTTGATGGGAAGTTACCGGTACGTCCTTCGGATTTGCGGCTTCCTCCAGACGGCTCAATTGGTAATACAAAGTATCCGCCAGGCCGATCCCGCGATGCGCCGCCATTTCATTTGCGATTTCCTCATCCAGCATGGTTTCATATTGTTCCAGGGAAAAACTGTTCAATAAATCGGATTTATGCACGGTTTGCCGCATCGCCTTAAACATCTGATGAATCAGGATGGCTTCAAATTGCCGGGCGACCTTCATCAATTCATTGTTTTTATCTTTCGAGGAACCAGCCGTCTCTTGCCCGTTATTCAAAACGCCTGTCTGGTTCAAGCGATGACCATAGGCAGGATTTGGAGTGCCGGTTAATCGCCGCGCTTGGGAGGCAAGGTGGTTTAATTGAAACGCCTTATTTTGAGCTATGCCCCGGGCGGCGGCGGATGAACCTGAATTCAATGTCGATAAAGCTTCCATTTATATTCATGACTCCTGAAAGATTCAATGATCCCTATGATTCCACTTAATTTTTGCAAGGGTGGTGCCAAATGAACAGACCTTGGAGGCTCTAAAACCCTTTGTTTTATTGGTGTTTAGAGAGGGGCTGGTGGTGGGAATCCCGCCCCGAGGCGCCACCGGGTAAAAAGGGAAAATTTTGCCTAGCCTGGGGTAGGCACTTTCCTCCGGGGTCCCCTGGAGGGAAAAGTTAATTTTTAAATAATTTCCAGTACCGCGTGCAGGGAACCGGATGCCTTGATCGCCTGAAGGATGGCGATCAAATCCCTCGGGGTCACGCCAATGGCATTCAGGGCATTGACCACTTCGCCGATCCCTATGCCCTTGGGGACAATTAACAGACGATTCTCCTCTTCCTCGACGGTGATCTCCGTGCGTGGAACCACGGCCGTTTGACCCTGCGACAACGGGCCCGGCTGGGAGGCTTCAGGCGTCTCGGTGATCTGAACAAACAAATTGCCGTGGGCTACGGCCACCGTGGATATGCGGACGTTCTCGCCCATCACCACCGTTCCGGTTCTTTCGTCGATGATGACTTTGGCGATGATGTCGGGTTCCACTTCCAGAGTTTCGATTTTAGCAATAAATCCGGGAACATTATTTTTATAAAATTTGGGCACCTTGACCCGTATGGTTCTGCCGTCAATGGGTTCGGCAACCACATCCTTCATTTTAAAATTGATGGCCCGGGCAATTCGTGAGCCGGTGGTGAAATCCGTCACTTTCAAAGAAAGCGAAATTTCATCTTGGGTATTGAAAAATTCGGGGAGTTCCTCTTCGACTATCGCTCCTCCCGAAATCCTGCCGACATTGGGATGGTTTTTCTGAACGCCCTGTGCCTGACCCAAAACCGAAAAACCCCCTATGGAAACCGGCCCCTGTGCGATGGCGTAGGTTATGGAATCGGTCCCCTTCAAGGGCGTCATCAGGAGGGTTCCTCCCTGCAGCCTACGGGCATCACCCAATGAAGAGACGACCACATCTATCTGGTCTCCCTGTCTCGCAAAGGCGGGCAATTCCGCGGTGACCATCACCGTTGCGGCATTTTTAAACTGCAGCTGGTTGACACGGTCCTCGGGCACGGTGACTCCCAGTTTCTGGAGCATGTTGACCATGGTCTGGATGGAGAAAAAAACATTGGTTGCCTGGTCGCCCGTATTTGCCAAACCAATGACCAATCCGAATCCGATCAGCTTGTTGGCTCGCACTCCATTAACATTGACCAGATCTTTAATTCGGGCCGCCTCGGACGATGCCGTCCCAACCGCAGAGGATATAAATATAGTGATCAATAGAATAGAAAAAACTTTGCGCATTCCGTTATCTCCAAAATATTCAATAGAACAAAACCATTTAAAATGGCCAGATCCAGGCGAAAATTCGCATCAGCCAACCCACATTCTGCTCGTCTGAAATCACCCCTTGACCCGTATAGGCAATGGTTGCATTGGCGATTTTCTGGGATGAGATGGTGTTGTCAAAACCAATGTCCACCCGCCGAATCAGCCCCGTCAGAACCATCATTTGATCTTCGTTGTTGACGGTAACCGTTCGCCGGCCCTCAATACGAAACACGCCATTGGGCAGCACTTCCTTAATGAGTGCGGCCAGGGTGCCCGTCATTGTGCCTCCGCGGGTGGTGGTTCCCGACCCGTTGGTCGAACGGGAACTGGAGGCCTGGACGTTGGGATCAAAGGCATTCCCAAGTCCCAGAAAATTAGTCATTCCATAATCATTGGGCAATCCCAAGACCGTGGTGACTCCCAGATCTATTGAGGAATCCTTGGTAATCCCCGTAGTTGCGGAATTGGTAGACTCAAAATCTTCTTCCAGCCGGACCGTTACGATATCTCCAATCTGTTTGGCCTTGGTATCGGCAAATAAAAGATTCTCCGAAGTTTCTCCCGGCCACAAGGATCCATCTTTCGGGACATACTTGATAGTATCCTCAAAGATGGGGTCGCTCAGCACTTCCTCGGCCGGCTTAGCCAGAATGCCTCCACGGGCGCAAGAGATCAGGGAGCACGCTATTAAAATAAATCCAAGCGGGCCAAAAAATAATTTCATTTAAATTCCTGTCTTTCAATAATTGATCCGAATGGTGTGCGAATCCACCACCGTTCCGAAAATCAATTTTCTGCTATTGATATTTTCGACTCTTACTGTGTCGTTTTTAAATCCGTTTTCCTTGACCACACCGGGGGCGGTAACCCGCAAGGGACCCTTTTGCGCAACGATCAGAATGCGGTCGCCCGTTTTAACCAGCGGAATTTTGCGTACCATGTAATTTAAAAAGGATTCCCTCTGACCCAGGTTCCGGATCAACCGGTGGCCGATCAAATCACTCTCGTCGGATATGATATTCCGCATCAACTTATTCGATTCCACCCGGATCAATTCCACATCCTGGTGTTGGATCACATGGCCTCTCTTTAATGAACGAACGCTACGGAAAACATCGTAAGCCACCGTGACGTTCGCAACCAAACGCAATCTCTTTTTTATGATCCCGTCTACCTTTACAAATCCTATGAACGGGACCCGCCCCACACGCTTTTTCTGTCCGGGCAATTTGTAGTCGAGCGTCAAATGGCCTTTGGGAAGAAGCAGGCTTTTGCCTTCATATACCACTTTTATTTGTATGCGGTCAGGGTCCCATGGAAGGGTATTCTCCATATACTTTTGGCCCTCCTGCGCGATGGTTTCCATGGTCAGCACCTGTGTGCCGCGAGCCAGGACCTGGGAAGCGGGAGAAGCATAAATGAACACCCATCCCATTAAAAAAGCCGTGTAAAAAATAATGGAATTGGTACGATTATATGTTTTCATAATTACCGTTTCAGGTTACTGGTGATTTGCAGCATTTCATCGGCCGTCTGGACCGTACGCGAGTTGATTTCATACGCCCGTTGCGCCGTTATCAGGTTGACCAGCTCCTCCACCACGCTGACATTGGATAATTCCAGGAAGCCCTGTTGCAGCTGGCCCCGATCCTGGAGGCCCGGAAGCCCAACGATGGGCGGTCCCGACGCGCCGGATTCAAGTAACAGATTATTCCCAATGGCTTGCAGACCGGCCTGGTTTTGAAATGTGGCTATCTGTATGGTTCCTACGATTGAGGGAACCGGTGAGCCCGGCTGGGTCACCGAAACGTTTCCGGACGGATCAATGGATATGTTAATGGCGTTTACGGGGATGGTGACCGCCGGCTGCAGGACCAGTCCCTCGGAGGTCACGATACGGCCCAGGTTGTCCAGTTTAAACGTTCCCGCCCGAGTATAGGCGAACTGGCCATTGGGTTGGAGGATCTGGAAAAATCCCTTCCCTTCAATGGCCACGTCCAGAGGATTCTGGGTTTGGGCGAAGTCTCCCTGCAGAAATATTTTCTGGATAGCGGCCGGTTTGACTCCCAATCCCAGTTGGATGCCCGTCGGTATTTGATTACCCGCATTGGACAAGGTGCCCATCAGGCGCAGGTTCTGGTAGAACAGATCCTCGAAATCCGCCCGGCTGCGCTTGAATCCGGCCGTGTTGACGTTGGCCAGGTTATTGGCGATAACGCTGACATTGAGATCCTGCGCCCGCATTCCCGTGGCTGCGGTGTATAAAGAACGAAGCATATGAGTTTCCTTTAATTATTTGGTTGCCGGGTCAGGCCACCCGCGCCAGGCTGTTGACCGATTGATCATCCGCTTCATCTATGGCCTGGATTATTTTCTGATAGGCTTCCAGCATGCGTACTGTTTCGATCATCTTGATCATTTCCTGAACCGCATTCACATTACTTTTCTCAATAAAACCCTGGAGCACCTTGACGTCACCCAATTCGGTTTCCTGAATGACGGTTCCCTTATTGATGTACATTCCTTCTCCCTCTTTGACCAAGCCTTGATTGTTATCGAATCGTACAATTTTTAATTGGCCCACCGGAAAATTGTCCAAACCACTGCCCCCGTGAACCGTGCCATCCTGGTCAATGGTGATCCGCTCGGTAGTGCTGGGTATCAGGATCGGTTCATCGTTACGGCTGATAACTCTGTTTCCCTCCCGGTCCACCAACTGCCCCAAACCATCCAAATGGAAGGTGCCATTCCGTGTGTATCGAACGCCCGCTTCGGTTTCGATAGCAAAAAAACCGTCTCCATCAATGGCGACATCCAAAGGATTTTCGGTGCTGATCAATGGGCCTTGGGCAAAGTCGGTTTTGGAACCGGTTACCTGAACGTAGGCCACAACAGGATGGGCCCCAAAAATGGCGTCAGCGAAGGAAAGACCCCCGGTTTCATTCCAGCGAGTGGATGAAAAAGGTTGAGATTTCTGTTCGAGGGTCAGCATATCCCGTTTAAAGGCCTGGGTTGTGATGTTGGCAATGTTGTTACTTAAAATATCCAGTTTCTTGAGTTGCTTGGTGCCGCCTGATGCCGCAATATATAAGCCTTCCATGAATGGTCCTTGGGATAAGAGAGAGACTGTTTGACTGGATTTTTGCATATTCCATACCAAACCCAATCCTTTGTTTTAATTATCTTTATGTAGGGTTATGCCTTTAATTTTCATCACTTAGGGCCATGCACCCGGTTAAGGAGAGCCGGGACCAGGAATACCTCCGTCTCCTCCCGGCAGAAATTTCCCTACGGGGTGAAAATCGAAACTTTTTTTCCCGGCAAGTTCCCTCATTCTCCCTCATCGCAACCATGCTATAATTTTGCAACTTCTCCCGAATTCACGAAAGGAATTTCATGGAAAACATCAGCGTTGATAAATTGCACGAACTGGTCCCTGATATGGGAGACGAGGATTTGATTCTAGATGTACGCACCCCGGAGGAATTTTTAGAGGGGCATATTCCCGGTGCCAGAAATCAAGACCATGAAACGGTAAGTTCCATTGCCGATGAACTGAAAAAATATAAAAAGGTTTATGTGCATTGCAAAATGGGGGGAAGATCCCAGAAAGGCGCGGCGGACCTGGAGATGGCGGGACTGACCAATATTGTGTGCGTCAGCCAGGGGGGAATGCAGCGTTGGATGGATATGGGCTGGGAGGTGGAATAAAGTTTTTTTAAAACCCTGGACAAAGAAAAAACCCGGAAGGTGGTTGCCCACCAACCGGGTTTAACTTTTAAGAAAGGTCTAAAAGCTTAATATCGCAGAGTGTGCCACTGCGTTACCGCTTTTTGGCCATTTCTTTCCTTGTTCTGACCGTTCCAGATAGCGATGGCCATCGGAGTTTTGTTTCCAGAGAACTGGGTGTCGTTGACATCCTTGGTTTTCAAAGCACGTTTGAAAACTACGGTCCAACGATCGTTGTTCCAGTTTCCTTTACCATCAACGTCCTGATGAGCCTGACTGGTCAGGGAGCCGAAACCCTCGGCATTCAGATCTTCAACCGGAGAACGTCTCATGGTGTTGTCGGACAGGATATTGTAGGTAGCAATACCGGGATTGAAAACACCTTCGTTTCTACCCATGCCGTAGTCTACCATACTGCCACGCTTGCTGATGTCGCTAGCACCTTGGGTACCGGACCCACTTTTATCGCGGCGGTCCTTACTGCCGGTTTTGGATGAAAACTCAGATTTCATCTGCAGTTTGCCATCCGGCTCATACATGTAGTAGCCACCGGAACCCAGGGCCATAAAGTCGTACTGATCTTCCATATCCTGCAACGCTTCATTACCAGCCCTACCGGCTCCCTCTTTATCCCAAGTCGCCTTCCATTGCCAGATATTGACGCGCTCGCCGTCACCGCCCATGGTAAAGGGAGGCTCTTCGCCGGATTGATTGACAGGAAACATAATGGCCACCTGGTCCTTATACTGCTGGGACGTAACAAAAATGTCATCACGCGTGGCGTCAGTCCACTCCAGATGAACGGCGATTTCCTTGCCATTGTTTGCGGCTTTCACAAACACCCACTTCGTAGTTGGATTGGGCCACATCGGATTGGTAATCATTTGGGGATCCATATCGATTATGACGTGTTTCAGAGCCGTCGGGCCATAACGCTCGGACCAGAACAAGCTTGAAGGATCGGTAGGAATCGCCCCTTTAACTTTGACCGCTGTAATGGTCGCCGCGCCGGCGGACATCGTAAAGCCGAAAACAATTGCGGCAACCACAGCGAAAATGATGGTCTTTTTGGTATTCACAGTTTTCCTCCTGTTTAGCAGTTATCGGGTTTGTCAGCCCTCACCCAATACAACCCAGCGGAGCAACTGGCCTCCGGAGCGGGAAACCCGCTCCGGAAGCCGAAAATCGCTCCAGCTTAGATTGCGCCAATGTGCTCCTCAGGTCTGACGTAGAAGGGCTCCTCAACCGTAACACGGATGATTTCTTTACCCTTCCGGTTAAACCCGATGATGGTGTCATTATACATCTCAAACTTCTTACCGTGAATGTTGGTCTCGAAAATCTTCGGACCGGGCTCACGTTTCCATTTGAAGATGATCCGCTGAGTTGTGCGGAACAACTGCAGAATACCCAACAGGTCACGATCCGGAACCATGTACTGATCGATCGCATGGTCAACGCCCGGGCCGAACATCTGCTGAGAGTACGCACGCGGAACGTGCCGTGACGGTACATAGTAACCGTTCGGCTCCGTACCAAACTGCGGATACAGCGGCAAAGCTACTTTCCGGTCCCGAATCAGATAGTACTGGGGATTATCCGGATCGTGCGCCCATTCACCGTTAGAACCGATTTTTACCAGACCCTGCAGACGAATCTTACCTACGCAGGCCGCCATACAGCGGGTTTCCATCTGGTCACCTTCAGTCAAGGGATCCAGCCCCTCGATCCGCGGGTAACACGCGATACATTTCTCGGAAATCCGAGTTGTACCACGGAACATCGGTTTTTTGTAAGGACACTGCTCAACGCATTTTTTGTAACCACGGCATCGAGACTGGTCGATCAGCACGATACCATCCTCTTGGCGCTTGTAGATCGCCTTACGAGGACATGCTGCCAGACAGCCCGGATACGTACAATGGTTACAAATCCGCTGCAGATAGAAAAACCAGATTTTATGTTCCGGCAACACCGACTTACAGCCGTTGTCACCACCAAAAGTACCTTCGCGAGACTGAGTAAACTCACGACCATGAGCGGTATCTTCACCGAAGTTCGGGAAGCGCCACTCTTCGTCGGTCGGAACATAACCGATTGCCTGTTGGTTCAGACCAATCTTGGCAGGCGCTTCGAAGATGGTCACACCTTCGTAAACACCGTGAATCGCTTTGTTCGACGTCTTACGAACGTTCCATACGTTTTGCCCGGGATTGGACTGTTCCAGCATTTTCAGAATTTTCCAATCCCAAAACTGAGGATATCCACCGTAAGGTTTCGTCTCAACATTGTTCCACCACATATACTCCTGGCCTTTAGAGAAAGTCCAAGTGGATTTGTGAGCCATCGTACACGTTTGACACGCGATACAACGGTTGGTATTGAAAACGAAGGTAAACTGCTCCTTCGGGTGTTTCTCCTCGTACACATAGGTCGCCATCCGACCCAACTGCCAGTTATAGACTTCAGGCATTTTTTAACCTCCATTCGAACCGGAACCCAAGGGGTTTCGATTCTGGTTGCTAATATGTGTCACGAAAAACCGCAACAGGCGCGGGCCCCGGAGGGCCCGCATTGCCCTACGCTTAGATCTTAACGCGAGTGTATTGACCCGCGAGATACATCTCAGCAAAACGGTCTTTCAATGGAGACTCAGGAGTATAACCCGTTCGAACAGGTTCCCAAAGTCCCTTACCATGCAGACCACCATCCTCCGCCTTGGAGAACTTAACCAAGGTTTCTTTCGGAGTCGCATTAACGGCATGGTTGTCTGCTTCGTACCCATGCTTGAACTTCATTTTGGTTTTTGCCTTATGGAACAGACTGTCCGTCTGATGCATCGGCATCAACCAAGACCGCGTGATGGACTGCTGACCGCCGTACCGGAAGTTGGACTGGTACGGAGTGGTCATGGACATCGCGCGTCCGTCTGGCCGTTCTTCGTGCGCTTTAACCGTACGCTCGGTACCGATCCACGTGGCATGTTTCATCATCGTGGTGTGGTACGGATACGCCGGGTTGTACTTCGCGCGCAGCATGAGGCGGCCAACCTTGTATCGAGGATCAGACGGCTTCCAACCCATGTACGGCCGATCGGCCGGGTTGGCGTCACAATAGATGTAGTCGCCGTCGTTGATACCAAGGTCTTTACACAGGAACGGGTTCATGTGTACTTGCCATTCACCAACGCCCGGAGATCGCTTATCCATGCGGTAAGGATCACCGAAGTTGTTGTTCCAGATCATGTTCCAGTCAGTCGTCGCCCAGGACGAATGCGCGGTATGTCTGGATTTCGGCGTTACACAGTAGAACCGATACCCCTTCTCCCAGAGGAAGTTCTTGGTCGTACGTACAGAGGACCAAGGCTTCTTGATGTTCCGGACGTGGCGGAGATCCGGATCTTGCTCTTCTTCCGGAATACCGTAATCGTCAGGTCGGATGTAGGGGTTGGTGGATACGATAACGTTCGGCAGGTAAGGCGTGGCTTCCGGACCTTCCCTGTGAACGATGAAGTTTTCACCGTATTCAATCGCTTCCGGCTCATCATTATAGAACTGGAGACGACCGTTCGGAGTGTAGTAAGGTTTAGACTCTGTGTACATCTCCCAGAACGGAGTCCGCGGATACGTTCGGAACAGCAACAGACAACATCCCGGCTCACCATACTTGCCGTTGATGATATCGTCGATGTTGTAACCCATACCCGTGGTCGACGTCGTGAACAGCCGGCGAATCATCGCCTTCGTTCGGTTGGGAGCTTCACCTTCATACACTTTCATGAAGTCCGCAAACCGCTTGTCACCGGTGATCTGAGCCATTCTCTTGCCGAATTCCCTATGCATCAGGTTATCGTCGATTGTGTCAAAGATCGGTTTAATACCGGTGCCACCCCAAATCTGGTGGAACGGATTGGAACATGCGGAAGTGATTTCGTAACTCTCGAATTCCGCCCAAGAGTTCGGGGCGAGAATGATATCGGAGTATTCACAGGAACCCGTGAACTCGATATCCTGAGCTATGATCATGTCTACGTTGTTGTTGGTGTTGAACACCAGCTCGTAGAACCACTTCGCATTATTGATAACATTAACATTAACGTACCACATCAACTTGGTCGGAGTCGGCATGTGGGTACGACCCGTGAACACTTTTCGCCCATACCGCGGGGTATTGACGATCAAAGCTTTGTCACGATGCGCCCAGTAGCTGATTTCCTCACCCTTCAAGTAACCCTTAACGTTTTTCCAGTCAACGTTCTTGGCGGGATCAAGGATAATGTGGAAAGGATCTTCCGCAACCATCGCCGCGAAACCAGGTCCGGACCAATGCGATCCTTGGTAGTTACCAGCTTTGTAGTTACCCGCCCAAGTGTGGGCACCGGACCCTTTCGGCCCGACGTTACCCGTCAGCATGAGAGGCACATACGATGCACGGTTGTGCATGGTGGCGTGGAAGTAATGGTTGATACCTTCACCGTAGTGAATTTCAACCGGTTTGATGGTACCGATATCACGAGATAAACGAATGATCAAGTCCTTCGGAGCATGACTGATCTGGTTAACCGTATCCAAGTCATAGTCTTTCAGGTGAATTTTGTACATCTCGTACATCGGCATGACCGTAATGGTTTTACCGCTAACCAACTTGATGTCATAGACACCGTCAAGAGCCGGATCAATCTTTTTCTTCAGCATCTTGGCGCCGATATCTTCACGAGTGATCGCTACCGGCTTGTTGGTGTTCGTATCCCATACTGTGTAGTCAGGCATTTTGCTGCGATTGAAGTTCTTCAACCACTTAGTGGTGAAGCCGTCTTTCGGCAGCGCCTGGACTTTATAACCCGGAATGTAGTCATCCGGATGCAGACGGACCAGAGTGTCGGTTCTTACCAGGAGCGGCATGTCGGTATATTCCTTAACAAAAGGCACATCTACCAGACCTTCATCCATGATGATCTTGGCAGCGCCGAGGAATACAGAAATGTCCGACAGACCGGCACGCACGGGAATCCAGTAGTCCGCTTTGGTTGCAGGCGGATTGTACTCGGGAGCAACGGTAACGAGTGTGCCACCGCGTTCCATGATTTCCGTGTACCAGTGAGCTTCCGGCATTTTGTTTTCAATGAGGTTTTTACCCCACTGAATGGTCAACTTCGCATAACGATGGTCAGCAAAGTCGATATCAGAGGTCTGCATACCATGCGTCCAGGAATGTCCCGGAGCCTGGTCACCATGCCAGGTATAGTTGGACCATGCGCGTCCACCCAGTACCTGACCGGGTCCTCGACCACGAATGATCGAGTCAAGCAGAGCCATCATGTTAGCCAGGCGGTAAACACCATACTTACCGACAACACCCAACAGACCCATACCACCGCGATACTTAAAAGTACGGGGGCCGGATCCACTCATCGCTTCAATCATCTCAGGCTGGTAGCCTTCGTTCTTCAAGCGCTGAGCGCCACGGGCGCCACTGTAAGCTTTCGCCACAGCAATATGACCCTTCGCCAAATAGGTGTAGGTCTGATCCCATGACAAACGAACGAATTCGTCCGTGCCACGGCTGGTGAACTTATACTTTTCACGGTTCTCTTTATCCAGATACGGGAACCCGTCATCCGCCCACTGTTTCCAGCCAACGCGGATCATCGGATATTTGTTCCGGTAAGGACCGTATGCACGTCGCGGATAAGTCATACCACGCAGACACATGCGGGGGTTCCATGCGGCGTCCGCCTGGTTACCGTACAGATCTTTGACCTTATGATGGTCATAGTTCTGCTCGATACGCATCAGGATGCCGTTACGTACGAATCCACGAACACGACACTGATGGGTGTCGTTCGGGGAACAACAATACGTAAAGGAACGCTCGTACTTATACTGGTCGCGGTAAACTTCTTCCCAACGACGATCAGGATAGGAATCCAGAGGATTGCCTACCTTAACAACGGGCTTCAATTGAGCACCGACTCTCTTGCTTGAGAGCGCCATAGCCGTAGCTACACCAGCACTGACCTGCAAGAATTTTCTTCGATTTAAACGCATAAAGTAAAACCTCCCTTAAGGTTAAAGTGGGTTTTAAACCGAAACATCTACTCAAGAAAATTCTTTGTCGATCCCCAAGTTGCAGGGATCTTTTATGCCTCCTTTCTTATCCTTGTCTGAATTTTTTTTACGAGTGAATAATCAACTTCTAAATCTCAACCAACACCAAATCGTTTCCAAGGCTTCACCTTGGAAAAACATCCAAACATAAAAAATTTATTCCTGATCCCCGACACCCGCGACACGCCTGTCTCAAACCTTCAAACAGAAACGCCGTGCAAGGAACACAGGCTTCCAAAACTTTTGCAATTATTACAACACACAGGTTTTGGAATCAGTTTCCTTGTTTATTGGCCTCGGGGGTATTCTAGCTTGCCTCCTTATACGTGAATCAGAAAATCTTGTCAAACCCTTTTTGTGAGGGGAAAATCAATTTTTTTGGGAACAATTCTGATATCGGGAAGAACTCCCCCGATGCCTTCTCTATGATTCATTTACACTCCCAATTTTGAATGTAAATTTACACCATAAGTCATGAATTTTCAATAGATTTTGCCATTATTCCCAAAAACTTTCAGTTTTTATGTAAAATATTTTGCGGATAGTGTTCATATCCACCCAAAAATCAATAAACCCTTATAAATAAAGGACTTGATATTTTGATAGCGGGGCCTCGCGAGGCTGGAAAGGGCAATTTCTGCAGGTTCGGGGACCGAGAGTGGGTCACAAATGATTAAAATAATCGCAAAAACACCCTAAAAGTGGTGATTTTAAAGTGGAGTGGGTGTGCGATAGGGCCCTTATTCTCCAAATTCACCCCTCCATCCGGAAGTTTACCTACCCCATTCCCTACTCTAATTAAGGGGATATTTTTAAAACCCGCCCCAAAATCAGCAAAATTTGTGCTTTGGGCCTTTTCCGTCTCTCCATTTGCAGTTATAATCCCCCTTCTTAAATTGCTTCAAAACTATGAATACGACTATAAGAACAGCCATTTATCCGGGAACCTTTGATCCCGTCACGTTCGGTCACCTGGACATCATGCACCGGGCCCTGGGCCTGTGCGACCGGCTGATCGTGGCGGTCGCTCTGAACCCCGAAAAGCACCCGGTTTTTACCAGTGAGGACCGAGTGCGGTTCATTGTGGAATCCATCCAGGAGGATCTGGAAAGGATCGAGGTGTTGCCGTTTGAAACCCTGCTGACCGAGTTTGCCGCCCGGCATCAAGCCAACATCATTATTAAAGGATTGCGGGCGGTGACCGACTTTGAATATGAATTGCAGATGGGACTGATGAACCGCAACCTGAACGACACGCTGGAAACGGTCTTTATGATTCCCAGCCAGGAGTATTTCTTTCTCAGCTCGAGCTTTGTCAAGGAAATCGCCAGGCACGGCGGTGACGTCAGCAAAATGGTCCCCCGGTGCGTCGAGAAAGGTATCTCAAAAATCACCTCATGAAGTTCGCGCAGAGAATCCAAAATATCCAGCCGTCGATGACGCTGGCCATTTCCGCCCAGGCTCAATCTTTAAAAGAGCAGGAGATAGATGTCATCGGATTCGGCGCCGGTGAACCGGACTTTGCCACACCGGAGCATATCAAGCAGGCGGCGATCCGTGCCATTCAAGCGAACGACACGCATTACACACTTGTCGGGGGCACCCTCGCCTTAAAAGACGCCATCATTGAAAAATTTGAAGGCGATAATGGTTTGTTCTATGAGCGCAATCAAATTGTCGTGTCCTGCGGCGCGAAGCATTCCTTTTATAACCTGGCCCAAGTGTTGTGGGATGCCGGCGACGAAATCATCATCCCCGCGCCTTACTGGGTGTCCTATCCGGATATGGTGGTCTTGGCCAGCGCCACACCCGTGATTCTGAACACTGACCAATCGTCGCAATTTAAAATCACCGCGGAGCAACTGCAAAACGCCATCACTTCCAAAACCCGCGCCCTGGTGCTGAACAGCCCTTCCAATCCCAGCGGATCGGCTTACACCCGGGCAGAACTGGAAGCGCTGGCGGAAGTGGTGTTAAAGCACCAGCTGTTGGTGATCTCCGATGAAATTTACGAAAAGATCGTGTTCGACGGTTTCGAACACGTCAGCATCGCTTATTTAAGCGATGCCATGAAACGCAGTACCGTCGTCATCAACGGCGCGTCCAAATGTTTCGCGATGACCGGCTGGCGCATCGGTTACCTGGCGGCGGCAGCGGAGATCGCCGCGGCGGTCACCAAACTACAGGGGCAATCCACCTCCAATCCCACGTCCATCGCGCAGGCCGCCTGCGTGGAAGCGTTAAAGAGCCATCAAACCAAAGTGGCAGTTCAAAAGATGGTGGAGGAATTCAAAATGCGCCGCGACTACCTGATGGACCGCTACGCAAAAATTGAAAGCGTCGCCTGCTATCAACCGGTGGGCACCTTTTATTCTTTCCCGGATTTTTCAGGAATTCTAGGCAGGGAGTGGAACGGTAAAACGTTGAAAGGATCGCTTGATGTCGCCGAGTTTCTGCTGGAAGAAGCCAAAGTCGCTCTGGTGCCCGGCATCGCCTTCGGCGCGGATAACAACCTGCGCCTGTCCTTCGCCACCTCCATGGAGAATTTAAAAGAAGGAATGGACCGGATTGAATCCGCGGTAAAATCGCTTCCCGCCTGATGCCATCAAACCGCAATCCGGAGGCGGTTGCTTCCATATATTATTTAAGGGATAATCCTAAGGACAGGGAGGGTGGAAACGGTATGGGTGTCAGGCGTTGATTTTGGCCGAGGCGGTTTTGGAGCCATGGTCCGCTTGTTCCAGGTCGGCCTTGTAGGCCTCGAGTTGAGCTTCAATTTTGGGCCGGCACCGCTTGGCTTTGCAATTGCCGGTGCCCACGCGGATGGCCCGGCGCAGGGCTTCAAACGACAGCTTGCCTTCCCGAATGGCCTTCATGATCGTGCCTCCGGTCACACTTCGGCAGATGCACACTTTCTTGAAGTTATTGATCATTTGTTGTTGAGTGCTCAACCCGCAATTCCTTCTAAAGGATAGGGAGATATTCGCCGCATTTTATACTATATCTGATCTAAGGAAAATTACCTAACACAATCCCCCTCCCCTATGAAGGATTACCTGAAAGCCATCCTAAGCGGTCTCCTGCTGGCGTTCGCCTTCCCCAAATTCAATCTGGAGTTTCTGGCCTGGTTCGCACTTGTGCCTTTATTATTCTCTATTTATAGTGGAAATGCGCGGCGGGCCCTGGCCCTCGGGTGGGTCACCGGATTGGTGTTTTATTTCATCTCCATGAGCTGGGTGGTCAACACTCTCATCAATTACGGAAACATCCCCCCGGTGCTGAGCTGGCTCATTCTCGGTCTGCTGGTGGCGTACCTGGGCCTGTACCTGGGCCTGTTCGCTTATCTGGTCAACCGGTTCAGCAAGCGCCACCCGGTGTACCTGTTTCTGCTGGCGCCGGTCACCTGGACGGCGCTGGAATACCTGCGCTCGGTGCATTCCGTCTACGGGTTTTCCTGGCAGGGCCTGGGCTATTCCCAATTTCAATCGCTGCCGGTGATTCAAATGGCCTCCATCACCGGAGTGTACGGCATCAGTGCGCTGATCGTTCTGGTGAATGCCGGGTTGTTCGTCCTGCTGCATCCCGGGTTCGAACCGTATCCCGTCTGGCAGAAATACCGGCGGCGCATCGGCGCAACCACGATAACGCTGCTATTGATGTGCGTGGGCTATGGCGGCTGGACCTTGAAACAGGAACCCGTCTACAGCAACCCGCCGGTCAGGGTGGGTCTCATTCAGGGCAACATTCCGCAACAGATGAAATGGGACCCGGCCTACCGCAATGAAGTGTTGCGCCGTTACCGGAACCTGACGCTGAAAGCCGCAGTCCTGCAACCGGACCTGATGGTGTGGCCGGAGGCGGTCACCCCGTTTTACTTCGGCAAGGACATCGCGGGAACGGAATATGTCCTCAAGGTAGTGCGCGATTCCAAAACACCGCTGCTGCTGGGCAGTCCGGCCATCGAGGCAACAATGGATTTGTCGGCGCCCGGCGACCCGGTGTCGACCCATCTGTATAACAGCGCTTATTTTGTTTCCGCCGAGGGCGAACCCCAGGGGCGATACGATAAAATCCATCTGGTACCGTTCGGCGAGTTCGTACCGTTTCGTTCCTTATTATTCTTTATCGACAAGCTGGTGGTGGGCATCGGGGATTTCGAGCGGGGCCGGGAAATCAAAGTGTTCAAGCAGGGGAATCATAAGTTTGCCGTGTCCATCTGTTTCGAAATCATATTTCCCGACCTGGTCCGGCAACCGGTGAAACAAGGAGCAAACTACCTGGTCAATATCACCAACGACGCCTGGTTCGGCAACAGCGCCGCCTCCTACCAGCACATGAGCATGGTCGCGATGCGGGCGGTCGAAAACCGTGTGCCGATTGTCCGGGCGGCCAATACCGGCATCACCGGCACCGTCGACGCCTACGGCCGCATCATTGATGCCACCGAAATCTTCGAGGCCGACTGGATTATCGCCCGCATCCAGCCGAGCCACTCAAGGCCTGGATTTTATTCCACCTACGGCGATATTTTCAGTCAGGTGTGCGTGCTGCTGGTACCCCTGTTCGCGTTTATGGGGAGCCGGGCCAAGCCGCCCAGCACCTTCGGCTGGGTGTGATTCCGCGGGCCGCCGGAAGGGAAGCGGCATGATTATTTTTGTTGCGATCCCTAGTCAATCCCGTCAGAATGGTTAAACCCGCGACTTAGGAGAAATGGCAATGAACGAACCGGAAACCCCGCCGCCGCACAAACGCCCGGTGGTTTTCAAAAGCAAAAAACAGATCAAGGAAGAATGGGCCAAGCTGAATTTGCCCGACCTGGAAGATAACGAAGAGCCCACCGAAGAACACTCCGCCCTCCACGAACTCTACCAGGACGATATCCAAGGCTTGGGGAACGAATAATAGTTTGTTTCACGTTTATTGATTCACCTCCTCCTCGGTTATCAGCGGCCTTGAAATATCTTCCTACTCTCCTTTTTATATGTATTCCATTGATGCTCTCACCCGGATTTTGGAATACGGCTTCCGCGATTGCGGTGTCCTCTCAGGAATCGGACATGGTGCGGATTCCCGCCGGAACCCTGGTTCATCCTAAAAATGACACCAAAATTTCGATCCACGCGTTTTTCATCGGCCGGCACGAAATCACTCAAGCTCAATATGAAAAGGTGACCGGAGAGAATTTCTCCTTCTTCAAAGGCGCCCGCCGGCCCGTGGAAAATGTGAACTGGCACGAAGCCGACGCCTACTGCCGCAAAGTCGGCAAACGCCTGCCCACGGAATGGGAATGGGAAATCGCCGCGCGCGCTGGAACCGCCACGCGTTTTTACTGGGGGAACTCCATGGACAACGCCTACGCCTGGCATAAAAACAATGCCGGAAAACAGACCCACCCGGTCGGTGAAAAAAAACCGAATGCCTACGGATTGTATGATATGGCGGGCAACGTCTGGGAATGGACGGCGAGCGATCACGAAAACGGCGGCAAAGTCCAGCGCGGCGGATCGTGGCGCAATTCCG
>SMVT01000007.1 GCA_004357365.1 Nitrospina sp. | reverse complement strand
TGAAAGTGTATTTGAACCCGCCGGTGGGGCAATATAATCGTTGCGCGTCAATCCCCGCTGGTCGCCCTGCCCTTTGCGGTACAACGCTTCCAGTTTCCATAACCAGTCGCCCACCACGTAGGACACGTCCAGTCCGGTCTGCTGGATTTGCTGATACACGGGAAGGATCACGGGATTGCCCGCCCCGTCGGTTTCGGGAATAAACGAAGGATCGCGGCTGGTGCCGATGAAATAATAGATCCCGACATCCCAATCGCCGAAGGTGTGACTGTACCGGGCGGCCCAATCGGTGTGCCATTCCTCGGCGGCGCTTTCGTACTGTGCCTGATCGGTATCCACCACCAGGCCGAACCGCAGGCGGCCCTTTTGACCGGGAAACGTGCGCTCACGGAAAAAGGGCAGGACGAACAGGTCGACCGTTCCCCAATCCCGGGGGATGGAAAGATTCGCCATGGGCTGGCCCAATTTCTGTTCACCGTCGAAATTTTCCACCAGGTCGATCTGGTTGATGTTGTCGACCAGATGCAGAACCTCGGTCACCGCCCAGAACTCCTTGCGCACCCCGAGCCGCAATTCGAAATCCTCATGCAACATAGATACGTGAGCTCGCGGATATCGAAATGGGTGCGCTTGGCGTCGGCGCTGTCCAGCCGGTAAAACGGAACGAAGGTGAAACTGCTGCCGTTCTTGAACTCGTGATAATACTCCGCCTGAAAAGCGAGGGACGCCGATTGGTCCCGCTGGCCGGCGTGGTTGGGGTTCTCCGGAAATAGCTGCATTTCTCCGGAGACATAGCCGGAAAACTCATGCGCGGACGCCGCTGGCACCCCAACGAGGCCCAGCCAAACGGCTAACACAATTAAATATATTTTATTCATAAAAATAATCAATGGCACTCAAGTGACGATTTCAGGAATGGGCCACCGGGAGAAACTCTGATAATTGTTTCTCCAGGGCTTTGGGATCATCAAAGTAATCCTTCCGAAACTGAACGGCCATGGGATCAATAAAGATGTCCTCCTCGCCCCGCTCCATCGCCTTCAGGGTTCCCTCGGCAATGTCATCGGGCGGGCTTTTTTCCATGTCGAAATCTTTTGCCATATCGGTTTCAATAGGTCCGGGGAACACGCCAAACACCCGGGTGCCCTGCGCGGCCAACTCCGCCCTTACGCCCTGGGTCTGGGAATGCAGGGCCGCCTTCGAAGCGGAGTAGGATCCCAACACCGGGAAATTCCCCAGACTGGCGACGGTTAGAACGTTTACCAGGGCTCCTCCGCCATTCTTTTTCAATACGGGAGCAAACGCCCGGGTGATCCTCAAGGTTCCAAAATAATTGACTTCCATTTCCTGCCGGGCGGACTCCAGATTGCCGGCTGAGATCAATCCCGTGAAATGGGCGATGCCGGCGTTGTTGATCAGCAAATCGACGTCGCCCGCCTGTGCCACGGCGGATTGGATCTGTTCTTCATGGGTGATATCAAGGGCCACCGGTTCCACCTTGCCACGGTGTTCTTCCGGCCAATCGGCGGCGATTGTGCTGAACGCGCCCACATCGCGCATGCCCGCATAAACTTTTTTCGCCCCATGGTTAAGCAACGCGGTGACATACGATTTCCCAATCCCCCGGTTCGACCCGGTGACGAATGCTATAGAATCTCTGATTTTCATGATGAACTTCCTTTCATTTAAATTATGGCGCCTGATTAATGAGCCCAATGATACACTCATTGATAAAGCGCCTAAATTGATAGTTTGAATTTCCGGAACGCGCCCCATGATCCCGATAGCAATCCAGCCATGAGCCCGTTGCCAGCGGAGCGGAGCACCCATTCTCCATAACCGTATGCGCGTTGCATGTAAGCTCCTTATATAAAATTCGATAATCTTTAATTTTGTCAGTTAAATAACTAACTTAGAGGCCAAAAAAATTTACAGTTCTTTAATCCAGGATTTCAGCCGCCCCATTTCCCATTCGATGATTTTGGGATCGTTCATAGCGTTGGCGAGCACACAACATCCCTGAAGCGCGGACATTGACTGAATTCCTAACGAATCGGGGCTGGGTTTCAGGCGGATGTTGTAATGCCGCAAAGTCAGATGCGTGGCTTTTCCCTGCGACTTCAAAATGATCTCGACCGTGGAGTCGCCGGGCGGCAGATCTTCGATCCCGCCCCAGGTGAACACCACCTTTTCGTTCGGTACGATTTCGACAAATTCTCCCCGGCAATGATTGCCATTGGGATCCCTCTCACCGAAATGAAACACGCCCCCGGGCCGGGAGTCGGCCTCCACCACTTCACCGAACCATTTCTTCATTTTGGCTTCCTCGGTCAGAAATCCAAAGACAATCTCCGGCGAGGCCGCAATGGTGATCTCACGGGTCAATTCATAGGTTTCGCTCATGGTTTCCCCTTTTCCTTTTTTTCGGCGGCGGTTTTCAGTCGCTCCAGTTTGGAATCCCAGAAATCTCCCAACAGGTTTTTCAAGGGACCAAACCCTTCCGGCCGCAGGCGGTACAAACGCCGGGTGCCCTGCCGCCGCTCGGCGACCAGTCCCGCGTTTTTCAGAACGCGCAGATGTTGCGAGACGACGGGACGGGTGATGCCTTTAAACTTCCCGGCGATCTCTCCCGCCGGCATTTCATGAGGCCGCACCATTTTTAATATCGCCAGCCGGGTCGGCTCAGCCATGGCTTATTGAAATTAAAAAGCCTAAGGCCGGTCGCCTCAGGCTTTTTCTACTCTAATACTTTTTGATATCGAATATTCTGATTAGTCAGGCCTGAATCATTTAAACAAATCCTCATTTCCGCCAGCAGGGCAGAAGGTGGACTGGAATCCGTCGCCGTGAGTAAATACTTTGCCGCCACGGCAATCCATATCCGGGGACGGCACCCATTTCCTGACGCCGCCATGGTCGTTCTGCAGGGCCAGGTAATATTTATTATATTCATCTTTGGTACCAAAATGATATTTCGCGGGCTTCTCCGGTTCATCCGAACATCCCGCCATTAAAAATGACATCAACACCAGGGGCAAAATAATTCTCATAACATTTCTCCATCCAAAAGATTTCCTCCCATTTCTTCTTATCAGGATAACCGCTTTTTCAAACTGCGCATTATTTTTAATGACGGAGGGTATCGCAATGGGAGTTGTGACTGGCTGATCCCGAAGGGAGGGGATCATTCCTCGGCCATGCCTTCGGACAAGTCGGCGACCAGCCTTAGCACGCCCAGGACGGAGGCGTTCGTCTTGATCGGCGCTTTCCGTCCGGCTTTTCTCATTTGCGATGTATCGAGTCGCGCACCGCCACGAGACGACTCTTCAAGGAAACAGCCCAGGGTTCCTCTCGCCCCGATAAAATTTCCTCGGCCCGGCTCAAGTGGAGGCTCACGTGTTGCGGGTTTTCCAGACGCGTATAGGCATCTCCCAGGTCCACCAGGATATGGGCTTCTTCCTTTCTGTTTTCCAGGTACCTCGCCGCTTCCAGAGCGGTTTCAAAAAATTCGGCGGTCCGCTCCAGTTCTCCCAGTTTTTGATAGTTCAACCCGATGCCTACCAGCAATTCCAGTTCCTTATCATGGTCGTTGAATTCCCGGTAAATCGCCAGCGCCTTGAGATAACATTCGATGGCTTTGGAAATTTTATCCTGCTTGACATAAACATATCCGAGGCCGTTGTAGGCGCTTCCAATGAAAACACGGTGGCCTTTGGAATCGGCGCGCAACAGTTGTTCCTGGTAATATGATTTTGCGGTGTCGATATCTCCCGAAATGGCCGAGGCATCGCCCAGGTTCGCCAGTAAGCCGCATTCTTCCTCAACATCGTCGATCTCGCGGACGATTTCGAGTTGCTCCCGAAAATATTGAATGGCCCGCTGGGTCTGACCCAGTTGGGTAAACGCCAAACCCAATACGGACAACGCATTCTTTTCACCCGTCCGGTCGCCGTTGCGGCGGGCTTCCTCAAGGTTAAACCGCTCCGACTCAATCACCCGGCGCAATTCCAGGGCTCCGGAATACTCCAGACCCAACTCCAGGGGCCGAAGAGGCTTGCCTTCGGAATCGGTCAGGTCCCGGTAATTTTCGAGAATGGATTGGGATAATTTTTGATCCACCTGCTTTTTGAATTCCAGTTCCTCATCGATGTCTTCGAGCAGTTGGTGCAGATCTTCCGACCAGAAGGCATGTCTCAACCGATAGGATTTGCATTCCAGCAACCGTTTCAGAGCGCCCGGCGCGCTTTTCTTTTCCGGGAGCACGGCATCATCGATCAGCACCGGAACAATCAACAAATTCAGATTCATTGCCGAAACGATTTCATAACGAATGCACTCATGCAACAGACGGTCGACGATGCGTCCACCCGAGCTTTCTGAAGCGGACGATTCTTCTCCAATCACTACGAACAGGGCATCACAACGCGCCAGGCTGTTTTTGATTTTTTCCGGGACGAATCCGTCACGCTCCCTCCCCAACACGCACTTCCCTTCCAGGAACGTTTCGCACGCGGCGGCTATTCTTTCAACCACCTGTTCGGATTCACGGGAAATCCAACTGAAATAAAAAGTCGGCATTTTGAAACCGGATTAAGGTGCAGGATGGACTTCAATACAATTTTCTATTTTTTGCTCCTGACCCAGACGATGGACGATCTCTTCTTTCAATTCATCACTAAATTCGTTGATGCCGCCATCGGCACACCCTTCAATTTTCCATTCATAGCCCTCAAACAGGTTGCCGCCGTTGCACATGGCGTCAATTTCCTTGAGAGCTTCTTCTTTGGTATTGGATTTTAAAGGGACCTCAAGATTGGTCTTCACAGGAATGTGGGCCACATCGAGTTCGAATTGTATCTTCGAACCATTCCAAAAAACGTGGTCCTCGGGTTCCTCCTGCTCCAGGCGTTCAAGGATATCGGCCTGCAACCTGGCGTTGAAATCGTTGATGCCGCCATCGGCACACCCTTCAATTTTCCATTCATACCCCTCAAACAGGTCATCGTCTTCTATCATCCGGGTCACTTCCTTACACGCTTCTTCATTGGTGGTTTTGGATTTTAAGATCACTTCCAGGTTGGTATAGACCGAAACATTGCGTACTTTTAATATATATTTTGAATGGTTTTCCATCGTCAGAATTTTCCTCAGTTGCGTTTTTTATGATGCCTTCCAATACACGAATGCCTACTATACATTTTAACCAAAACCGGGTCAGCCAAAATCGCCAACTCCTTAATTTGGTTGAGGTTGGTGGTGGAAAGAGACTTCAGGAAAATAGCCAGAAAAAATGCCGCCGGACCTCAACGCTGTTAAACACCCGCCCCAGCGGCACAGACCCCTTACAGGGGAGGAAATATAAGCAACGAAGGCCGGAGAAACCCTCTGTCAAATTATTCATTTAAATTTTCCGACGATACATGCCATAGACTTCCTGCAAGGCGTGGGTCCATTCGTCAAGCGTGATCTCCTCGACAGAGGCCATGGTCACCTCAAAAACATTATCCCCTTGGGAGGCGGCTTTCTTTAACCTTTCAATACCCGCTTGAACCTTTTGTGGATCCCGCCGTTCTTTAAACCGCCGGACAGCAACACCACTTTTCTTTCCAGCTTCCCAGCCATTGCAGACCTCCCATCGTTCATCCACGGACTTGAGGGGATGAGGAATTTCTGGCATCGAATCGTATTCGCGATCGAGCCTTCGGGGTATATTCCTCATATTATTTTAACGGCTTTTCGGAAGGATGTGACCTCTTTCCTCTATACAGACAGAACCCGATGCCCTGAGGGCTGGTCTTCGGTCGAACCGTCGGAATGGATTTTGACCCCCAGCTCGTTGGCCAGGATGTAACGGGCATGGGTTTCCGCATCCAGATCCGCCGCGTTGAGGTGCCGCATCATCTGAGCCAGCAGAAACCATTTGGAGAAAACTGCAAAATGTTTAAAAAGATCGATCAGTTGAAATTTTTATCATTGTCCCTGGCCGGATTACCGTTAAGCCGCACCACTATAGTTTAACAAACTACGGTCAAATCGGAGTACAATTTTAAAACAGGGCTTCTCCCGAAGAGCGTAATTTAAAAGACTTGATGGGAGGCATCGGAAAATCAGGCAGGCCCCCACAGAAAATCAGAGGGGCTATAAAACCATTACTCGAAGAACCGATTTCTCCATTCGCTCATAAAATTCAGGAGAATGCAACCGGCCGAGATCGCCGAAACGGGCCAACCCGGAACCTTGGGCTCCGGTACCGCCCGCGTTACAAGTTAGGTTATCAACACTTGTTCCTGGAGGAAAAATGGGAACCATCATCGAGCCTTTCAGGATAAAAATGACCGAGCCCCTGGCGATTACCACGCGGGAGCAAAGAGAAAAGTGGCTGCGCGAGGCGCATTTCAATATTTTTCTGCTTTCGTCTGATCAAATTACCATCGATCTTTTGACCGACAGCGGGACGGGAGCCATGTCCACCAACCAGTGGGCCTCAATGATGATGGGAGATGAAACTTACGCCGGAAGCCGGTCCTGGTACCGCTTCAGGGACACGGTAAAGAAAATCACCGGCTTTAAACATATTTTTCCGATCCATCAAGGGAGAGCGGGAGAACGCATTCTTTCCCAAATCCGTTTAAAGCCCGGGGATGTGGTTCCGAACAACGGCCATTTCGATACCACGCGGGCCAATATCGAATGGATGGGTGCTCAAGCGGTCAACTTGGTCATTGAGGAGGGCAAAAACCTTTTCCTGGATCATCCCTTTAAAGGGAATATGGATATTCCCAAGCTTAAACGATTGATTGAGAAAACCGGCTCGAAAAAAATCCCTTTCGCCATGATAACCGTCACCAACAATTCCTACGGCGGCCAGCCGGTTTCATTGGAAAATATTAGAGAAACGAAGGCCTTATTGGCTTCCTACAACATTCCGCTGATCATTGATTCCGCCCGGTTTGCGGAAAACGCCTTCTTCATTCATAAAAGAGAACGGGGCCGGGAAAAGAGGTCTCTTTTAAACCTTGCCCAGGAAATTTTTTCTTATGGTGATGGCACCATCATGAGTGCCAAAAAAGACGGTCTGGCCAATATCGGAGGTTTTTTTGCCTGCAACGACGACCAATTGGCAGAAGATTTTAAAAACCTGTTGATCCTGACCGAGGGGTTTCCCACTTACGGCGGTCTGGCGGGCAGAGACCTGGAAGTCATTGCCATCGGTCTGTTGGAAGCGCTGGAGATGGAATACCAGATTTACCGTCATGCCACAATAGAATATATGGAGAAAAAATTCAGGGAAATGAAATATCCGCTGGTCCTGCCGGTAGGGGGCCACGCGATATACCTGGACGCCCAGCAATTGTTACCGCACATTCAACCGCTTCATTTTCCGGGAATCGCCCTGGTCAACGAAATGTACCTGCAAGGAGGCGTGCGTGCGGTCGAAATGGGAAGCGTCATGTTCGGAAAAATTGATTCGAATGCCCAAAAAGAATCTCCCGCGCCTTTTGAATTGGTCCGGCTCACGTTCCCGAGACGCGTTTACACCCAAAGCCATTTTGATTATATCGTCGACATCATGAAAAATATCTTGGAAAGACGTGCAAGCATCCGCGGTTACCGTATTGTCAAGCAACCCCCGTTTCTTCGACATTTTTCCGCGCATTTCGAGGAAATTAGATAAGAATTCAACGATCCCAATAAGAGAACAGCCATGAAACAAGCCTCCGCTCCGCTGCCAGGATCCAGGGTACTGATTGGTGAGCCGTGAAGTAATCGAACCGTGGACCTACCGATTAAGATTCATAACCCGTTAATAATCAATATCTTACAACAACACCTAACAATAATAGAATCAGGGGATTAACCAGATTCTCCTGTTGCCGTTTATTGTGAAAAACTGCCGTTTGTTACTGAGAAGGGGCCCTAAATTGGCCCACGAAATGATGCCATAAATGGGTGCGAGTCATCTTCGCCGCAAGCCAGACAGTGGCGCCAGGGGAGTGACAGAAATCATTTATTTATAACAAGTTAGGCGTCTCTTTGGCCGCTGACTTTTTTATCTCTCTCAAAGCCACTTTCCCATATTTTCCCGCATTTTCTCCTATTTCCTGAGGTTTTTGGCTACAGTTTGGCTACCTATAGTCGGGTTTGAATATTGAACTAGGGGGGAACCCGGTCCCCATCCGGCCCTGCCAGCTTGATTCTGGATGCCACAGTTGCATGCCCGCAAAAGTGTGATTACGTTGTCTCCCTTCTTCTATTTATTCCATTATATTAATATCTGGTATGAATATCGGGGGTCGGACCATTGCTTTTCCTGGGGGATTGAGGTATAACATTTGTACCTTCAAAATTTGAAGGGTTAGAAATTGCCTGTCCTCTTTAGCAGCAACATCGATAAACCAGAGTCCAAAATGCCAAGCGTAACCATCACACGCGAGAAGTTCCTCGAAGACCATCAGGGCCGAACGTTTTCCGATGTGGTGAAGGATCCAGAGCAACCTTTCGATGCAGTTCTTGAGTTCTTTAATGATGACAACAGGCAACGTCGGATGGAGGAGTCTGAGATTCACCACGACAGACCTCCTTTGGCTGGCGTCGTCCGGGAGCTTGAATCACATCCAGCCATCGTTCGGTCTCTGGCAGAGACACACACTCAGAGGAGCATGCGATTACGGCAGGCCATTGGCGTGGTGATGCGCATGATCATGGAGGCCCGTGGTTGGCGAAAAACTGGCCGAAAAGGATCGCTGGGTGTCCGGGCCGGCGGGCATCCGTCGGAATCCAACCACAACACGGGCGGGTTGGCATTCTGGTTTATTCGTGCCGAGCGCTACGAGCGTGCCGAGGGTATGCCGTACCGGTCAGTGCGAGAGCGGTGCCAAAAACTCGAGTCCGCGGTGCCACTACAATCGCGTAGTGAACGTTAAATACAAATTCAGCAAAGAAAGGCTAACATGAATAAAGATCGAGCTACGTTTGCCAAACGGCAGCGGGAAGTGGAAAAGAAACGCAAGATTGA
>SMVT01000084.1 GCA_004357365.1 Nitrospina sp. | reverse complement strand
CCCATAGGGGACCGGAAAAGGTATGATGTGGAGAAACCACCCTTTTGGGACGTTTTCGTTATGCTCAGTATTTTTGTCGAGGTCAGTTGCGGTCGTTACCTGAAGGACGAGTGCACCTTCTGCCACGTCTACGAACCGCTCATGCAGATGCCGAAATCCGACTGGCAACTGACCCCCGCCCAGGCGCAATTGATGGCGGACAAAATCAAACAGGTGGAAGTGCTGAACACCCTCGCCCAGCATGAGATCAACCTGACCGGCGGCGAGGCCTCGCAGAATCCCGAAATCGTCGACATCTTCAAAATTTTCAAAACCGTCACCCCCAACGTCTGCCTGCACACCAACCTCGACATCCAGTCGGAAGAAACCAAACGCTGGCAACGGCTGGTGGACATCATGCAACTCGGCGGGCGCATCGACATCACCCTCTACCCCACCGTGTGGCACGAGCGGCAGAAACACCTGCTCCAGCAAATGATGAGCCTGCAGAACAAACTGCTGGCCAACGTGGTCTTTGAATCGGTGACCGATCTCGTCATGCAGTTGGGTCTGCTGGTGGATTTTTTCAAGGGGTTGAAACCGGAAGTTCCGGAAATCGCGGCCCTGCTGGAGGACTATCACGGCAAGGTCCAATATCTGGCGGAGCACAACCCGAACTGCGACGAAAACATTTACACGACGCACATGGGCGATACCGGATCGTTCACGCAGTCGGGAGACTTTATTTTCGGGATCAATTTACTGCCGGCGTTCGGGATGGACGAACAGGGGCGGCGCGCCATGACCTCCAATCCGTTCCCGAAAAACCCTTACCTGCTGGAATGCGTGGCCGCGCGCGGGTCGATCGAGATCATGACGGTCCAGCAGAACGGCAACATGACGCCCTGCTGTGACGTCGGCAACCTGAAATGCCTGCCCGCGTTCGGCAACCTGTTCGAGGATTCGCCGCAGGAGATCGAAGCGAAGTTCGAGGCGTCGCGGCTGAAGATCGAGGCGGGCATCCACAAAAACCGCACCCACCTCAATACCGATAAAGCGGGACAATGGGTGGAGGAAGGCATCCCACCCTATTGCGTGTGACCCGCGTAACACAAAAAAAACGGCGGGACCCCGATTAGAAAACAGGGTACCGCCGTAATGGGTCTTACTCGGTAAACGTCAGGCCAATTCTTTTGGGGCCTCTTCGTCCTCGTCCTCTTCGTCATCCATGAAGTCTTCATCCACGCCCATGAGCAATTCGGGGTCCTCCATGGTGGGATGGTCGAGCTCTTCTGGCTTCTGGTCGCTTCTGGGTTCCGGAAGCTCTTCCCAGATGACCACCCGGGAGTTTCCCCGGTCGCAGATAAAGAGCTTGCCGTTGTCTTCTTCATCCTCCGGGTCTTCGTCGAGAAACATGCCGTAGGGATCCTTCAGAGTGCATTCGCTGGGCTCTCCCCAGCGGTTGAACTTATGGCCGCTGAAGGTGTTCTGGCCGATGACCAGATCGGCCGGCTGTCCGTTTTCGGTCGGCAGTTCCTTCCAGACCAGCACGCGGTTGTTTCCGGAATCCGACACGAACAGTCCCTTGCGTCCGTAGACCAGGTCGGTGGGGAAATTCATGCCAACGGCATCGCAGCGTAGGGCTCCCATTCCGCCGTTGACATCGCGGCTGTAGAAATCCTTTTGACCCAGCACCAGATTCGCCGGTACGCCGTTGTTCGACGGCAGTTTGTCCCAGATCAGCACGCGGTTGTTGCCCTGGTCGACCACGAACACCTTACCGGTTTCCGGGTGGAAGAAAACCGAAGTGGGAAAACTGAGGGTCTCCGGGGTCACGTTGTCGAAATCGCCGCGGTTGGCTTCGCGTTCGTCCATGCCGAACTGGCCGAGGCAGACATCGGCGTTCCAGCCGTCGTTGAAGGGGATTTTCTGCCAGATCAAAACCCGATGATTGTCCTTGTCCGCCACCAGAACATGCTGATCGTCTCCGGAACGGATGCCGAAGGGGAAAAACAGGGAACCGGAACCGACCAGGCCGCGCCGGTTGGCTTCGCCACACTCCAGGTTGTCCTGTCCCAGAACCAGGCTCGGAACTTCACCGTCATCGGATGGCAGTCCGTGCCAGCGCAGGACGCGGTGGTTACTGCTATCGGAGACGTAGAGTTTGCCGTCAACGACGCACACGCCCGCCGGACCCGACAGGGTGTCCTCTTCCGGTTTACTGATGGTGAAGCCCTCCAGGTTTTCGTCACCGAGGCCGGAGGTCATTTCGTCCAGCGTGGTGGTGATGCCGCGGTTTTCCAGATTGTCCGAAAAATCCTCCTGTCCCAGCACAATGCTGGCGGGCTCGCCGTTTTCTTCCGGGAACTGGTTCCAGATCAGGACCCGGTGATTGCCCCAGTCGGTGACAAACAGCATATCGCCGTAGCGGCAGATAAATTGCGGTTCGGAAAAGGTGTTGTCGCCGGGGTCCTCCGCCCCGCGGTTGGACTCGCGCATGCTGAAGTCGCCCTGCCCGATCACCATGACGGCGCCGACTTCCTTCTCCTCTTCTACTTCCTCGAGATCGACTTCGTCGATCTCGTCCATTTCCTCTTCGCTGAGGGCGTCCTCTTCTATCTCCTCGACTTCTTCCTCGACTTCTTCCTCGACTTCTTCTTCGACTTCTTCCTCGGCCACTTCGAGGGCCTCATCCTTGATCTCTTCTTCTTCTTTTTTATCCTGGTCTTCAGACATCGAACCCACCTCTGTTAAAACTTAATAAATAACGCATCCCGCCGGAACACCCCAAGAGCCATCCGGTAACCGGAGAAAAAACATGTTAATTGTACTGTATTAATATCCCATACCGGGGTTTCAATCAAGGTAAATTCAACCGTTGCCACATGGAAACCATCTTTCTACCATTGCGGTCCTGATATTGCCCGTCCCAGACGGCGAACGCGATCAGGATCGGCTTTCCCCGATTGAACTTGACGTCCCACTTGTTGAGCGACTTCAACGACCGGCGAAACACCACACGCCACTGGCCGTCTTTCCAGACGCCCTGGCCGATAATATTCTGTTTGGTCTTCGGTTGCGGGGTCAGGGTGCCGAAACCCTCGGCGTTCAATTCCTCGATGGGCACGTCGCGGAAGGGGTTGAGCGCCTCGACCGGATTCACCTCACCGCCGAAAATCATGACGTCCATATCCATGCCCATGCCCTTGGTGGCGTATTCCAGTTCAATTTTGGTTTCGATCTCCGATTGCCAGTCCGCCCGCCATTGCCAGATATTGACCGGCTTGGCGCGGTGGCCCATGCCAAAAAAAGGTTCGTTGTGGCCGTGAGTGTGCAACAGCACGTCGCCCAGCGCGAATTCCAGGGCGATGGCGTCCTTGAAATCCTGATGGCGGCTGGCGGTGCGGTTGGCGATCGGGTCGTCCCACACCATGCGGATGGCGATTTCCTTGTCGTTGACCACTGATTGAAACTGCACGCGGTTGATCGGGTTTTTGCGGGCATTTAATGCAATCAACTGGACGTCGTGGCTGGGAACATCTTTCCAGAACGGGCTGTCCGGGTCGCTCTCGATTTTCTGATCGATTTTTTTGGAATACAGGTCGATTTCATACTCGGCCTTCTGGAGATCGTCCACCCGGACTTTAGAGTCGACATACGCCGCCAAGTCCCAGCGCTCGGCATCGGTCAGGTGGCTGAACGACTTCATGGGAGTGCCATCGATGCCCGTGGTCAGGGTCATGTATAACTCCCGTTTGCTGTAGCCAAATTTATTGATGTTGGGATTGGTCAGATTGTAGACAAACACCCGGTGGTCCCAGATGTCGTACAGTTCGCCGGCAATTTTTCCACCGCCCTGGAGGTCGGTGCCATGACAGCGGGAACAGCGCATCTCCTTATAAATCTGCTGGCCGTTTTTCAGGGCGTCGGGAGTGGTCGGCGGGGTCGGGCCGGGGTCGATCGGTTTTTTGGGTTTCTCGGTTTCAAACCGCTTAGAAAAACTCTTGATGTATTCGATGACTGACCAGGTTTCGTCATCGGTCAAGGATGATCCCCAAGCCGGCATGCCGGTTCCCTTGATGCCCTTGCTGATGGTTTTGAAAATGTCGGAGTCGAGCGGCAGGGAACCGGAGGGGGTGGACCGGTGTTTGAACACGCCCTTGCGGAAATCGCGCGGCCACGGGTACAGGTAGGCCATCGCCTTGCCGCCGCCGTTGCCGTCCTCGCCGTGGCAGAACGTGCACATGTGTTTGTAAACCGTGGCCCCGATGGTTTTGCTGGTTTGCGCACCGTGATCGCTATGGCCTGCGTGACCGCCGGGGTCGGCGGCGTACGCATTCAGAACTCCGGCATCCGGTCCCACGAAACCAAGAGCCAGGCCGATGGCCAGCAGACCCGGCAGGATCAGCCGCTTAACGGACCTGAATTTGGGGTTTGGACAGGGTGTATAAGGTTTCATTACCATTCAAACCGTCTTCCGCGACGTCGACCCAGATATTCGTGCAATTGCGCCGGAAGTCGACCCCCAGACAGTAAAACAGGGGATACTTCGCAGTGAAATAAATCACCGGGTTGGAGATGTAGACCGTCAGGTTGTCGATTCTCGCACTCTGGATAGCATCCGGGATGGTCATCTGGGCGCGGATTCCCTTGCGGATGATTTTCCGGATGACCTGGTAATCGAGCCGGCCGTCCAGATCCAGATCGTAATAGGTCGCAATCAGACCGGGAATGCTGAGCAATTCCCATCCACGGTACGAGGGCGCCTTCCATCCCGGTTCTTGCGGAATCCGCACCTCATCGGACTCTCCGGAAAAGGGGGGGTCCTGACCGTGGGCCGGACTCCCGGTCCACAGGGCATGGATCAATACCAGGCCAAAAAGGAAACTGGCATGCGGCACCTTCATCAAAAATACTCCCTTACTTTCACCCCCAATTGCATCAATTAATGCTTAATTTTCAAAGTAACACACTTTCCAAGGCAAATAAAAGGATATAAAAAACTCCGGATTTATCGTAACTACCTGTTTTTTCAATACATTGAGCAAGACTCCCGGCCAGCAGGACAGGACGGTCAGGCGGTTTCTCCCGCTTCCGGGTGGTCCGACCGGTACAACCGGTCGGCCAAATCCCGGGTGAGACCGTCCGGCGGACCGTCGTAGACGATTTCTCCCTGCTTCATGGCGATGATGCGCCGGCCGTATTCGCGGGCCAGCTCCGGCAGGTGCAGGTTGCAGAGAATCGTCACCCCGTCCTCCCGGTTGATGCGGCGCAGAATGTCGAGGATGGTGCGGGCGGTGGCGGGGTCGAGGCTGGCCACCGGCTCATCGGCGAGAATGATTTTCGGTTTTTGCATGAGGGCACGGGCGATGCCCACTCGCTGCCGCTGGCCGCCGCTCAACTGGTCCGCCCGCTGACCGGCCTTGCCGCCGATCTCCAGCCGCTCCAGATGGTGCCGCGCGGCGTCCACATCTGCTTTCGCAAAAAGATTGACCAGCGCCCCCCAGGCCGAGGTTCGCCCCAGCGCGCCGGCAAGAACATTGGTCTGCACCGACAGACGGTCCACCAGGTTGTAGTCCTGGAAGATCATCCCGATCTGCTGGCGCAGGGATCGGAGGCGTGGGCCGTCCAGGGCGGTCACCTCCTGATCCTCGAAAAATATTTTGCCCGAGGTCGGGTCCACCAGGCGGTTGATGCATCTCAGGAGAGTGGATTTCCCGGCGCCGCTGCGGCCGAGGATGACCACGAACTCGCCGGCCGCAATAGTCAGCGACACATCCTGCAGAGCGCGGGTGCCGTCGCCGTAAATTTTGGAAACCTGTTCGAGACGCAACATCGCCCGGGTTCGGTTAAGGGTTGGTTTTCTTTAAATCCAGGTGAAGCAGGCGCCCGGCCTCGCGCACTGGATCGAAAAACGCGTCAAAATCCATCAACCCACTGATGCCGTACAGCCGCTTCAGCACCTTGGCGCCTTGCGGAGTTTTCGCCAATCGCATCAGTCCGGTTTTGATTTTCTGCCGGATCGCCGGATCGAGGCCCTTGCGCGCCGATACGGTATCGTTGGGAATGTCTTGGGTGTAAGCGATCACGCGGAGTTTTGTGAACACCTCCGGATAGGATTTGGCGACGGCGGCGCGGGCGTCGTCATACGTCGCTCCGGCGTCCACTTCCCCCCTAAGGACGGACAGGATCACCGCGTTGTGCGAACCGGCAAACAGGGATTGCGCAAACAGGCGGTCGGGGTTCAGCCCGTTCGACAGCAACAGCATTTTGGGATACAAATGGCCGGAGGTGGAAACGGGGTCCACGAAGGCGAATTTTTTGCCCTTCAGGTCGGACAGCTTGTGAATGCCGCTGTCGGCGCGGGTGATGATCTGCCCCCGGTAAAAAGGACTGCCGAAGCGCACCACGATCAGCAGTAACTCGACATCGTATTTCTGTTGGGCCAGCACGTAGGCAAAGGTGGCCAGCCAGCCGATGTCCACCTTGCCCGCGCCCATGGCCTCGATGACGGCGGCACAGCCGGTGGCGATT
>SMVT01000083.1 GCA_004357365.1 Nitrospina sp. | reverse complement strand
GGAACCCTACCGTCTTTGCCGGCAACAAACTTTTTTATGAGGACCGCGGGATGCTGATGGAAAATTTACTCAGGGTCATCCAGGAAATTTACACCTCGCCCTTTAACCTCATGCTGGTGACGGGTTTTGTGCTGGCCGAATGGCTGGTGGCCGCTCAATATGTAAACCGCCGGGTCCATTTGGCGCTGGACGTTCTGGGGTTCACGGCGGGAATGCTTTTCATTCCGATTATCTACAGTTTCTTGCGGGAGGTGAAGGAGTATGCCGCTTCGATGAATTGGGCGGCGATCCTTGAAGGAATGCAAACCCTTCCGGCGTGGGCCAAGCTTGCGCTCTGCGCGTTGTGCATCGACTTCACCGGCTATTGGGCCCACCGTGCGATGCATCACTTCCCCTGCCTGTGGGCGACTCACCGCTGGCACCATTCCATCGAACAGCTCTACTGGTTCTCCGGATTCCGGGCCAGCTTCTTCCAGATCCTGATCCTCGGTATCCCCCAAATCGTATTTCCCTTCCTCGTTTTTCGGATGACCCTTTTGGAAGCGGCCATTGCGATGGGCATTATCAACTTTCTCCAGTTCTGGAAGCACGCCAATATCCGGGTGCCGTGGGGGCCTCTGGAGGGGCTGTTCGTGACCCCGCATTATCATTCCATTCACCACAAGAGGGGGCAGGACCAGCACCACAACTTCGGATTTATGTTCACGATCTGGGACCGCCTGTTCAGCACCCGGCTTCCCTCCCGGCAACTGGCCCGGCCCTTCGCCATGGGCTTGACCCCACCACAAAAAACAACGGTCTGGAGAATGATCCTGGGGGTGTAACCCTGGTTATCAAACCTTTAGGAAATGAGACATAGGGAGGAATAGACCATGAAAGATTTTATTCCATATAAGAAATTTGTAAGTCTGACACTGATCCCGGCCATGTTCCACCTGTGCTGGATTTCTTCCAACAGCTGGGCGCAACTGGCCGCGACCGAAACCGTAATAGGGGCGGGGATTGAAAATTTATCACAACGTGAAAACATCCGCGCTTTGATCAACCGTAAAGACGTTCAGGTCCAACTGGAACAATACGGCCTTTCCCGCGAAGAAGCCCTAGCGCGTCTCAACAGCCTCACCGATGCCGAGATCGCCGAACTGGCCGCTCAAATCGAACAGCTTCCTGAGGGACAGGGGCATGGGGTAGCGGTGGTTTTATTGACCATTATCGCGGTGATTATGTTGGCGGGTTTGGTTAGCCTGGGGGTGTCGATCCTGGCTGGAATATTTCATCTCATCACCGGTGACTCGTCCCAGAGTTCTGACAGCTATGAGCAACCGTCAAGCGAAGAAGAGGAATCCACGCCCGAGGAGCAGGAGGCCGGTCATCGCGGAAATACCTTTCCCACGTACAGAAATTTTGAAGAGGATGAGGAGAAAGATTATTGATGGCAAATGCGGTGTTTCTGGAACGAGATGTGGAGAGGATTTTACTTCCTTCGTTGAGATTGGGAGAAAAAGGATTTAAACCCGATCCATTAGCCGGGGAATCGCTTTGAAAAAATTTTAGAACTTTCCTTGACTCCGACCCTTTTCGACATAGTCCGAGCCACAAGCCTAAAGGATTTATTTGCATTTTACGGAGAACCGGGTTAGAACGGGTCTGTCTGCAGCTCCGGCCGGGCCGTCCTGGTTGCCGGAAAAACCTGAAAGCTCTCACCAAGGAAAAAACATCATGCGACTCAAACAAACCACCTGTGTCTGCGGTGTCTATCTGCTGGCCGCCATCATGGTCTGGGTCCCCGCCTCGGTTCAGGCCGAAATGCTGGGCACCCGGGAGGCGATGCAATCCCTCTCCAACCAGCCTGGTGACCGCGAACAACTGATCTCCATGGTCCAGCGCGCGGAAGTTCAGGAGCGCCTTCAGGCGTTCGGGGTGTCCGGAACCGAAGCCTTGAACCGGGTCAACAGCATGACCGACGACGAAGTGGCCTCGGTCATGCTGCAAATCGACCAGCTTCCCGAGGGACAGGGGACAGGGGGAACGATTCTTGCTATATTTTTGATTGCTGGCCTTGTGGTCTTTTTTCTTTGGTTGTTAAAAGTAATATAAATAGAGAGAGCCGCACTTGAGGCTCCTCCCGGCAACTCGACCTATAACCCTGGTCCATATGTAGAATCTTTAAAAGACACCTCCTCCCCGGAAGCAGAATATTAAATTTGTGCTCGGTTCCCGGAAAATGTTGCGGATGGAAGGGTGATGGCATTTCTCCATACAGAATGGCGAGGGCGGAAAATATAAAACCGCCGGCACCCTTTAGTGAGCCGGAAAAACCTGAAGGCTCCCACCAAGGAAAAAACATCATGCTCCTCAAACAAGCGATCGGTGTCTGCGGAGTCTATCTGCTGACCGCTATCCTGGTCTGGGTACCCGCCTCGGTTCAGGCCGAAATGCTGGGCACCCGGCAGGCGATGCAATCTCTCTCCAACCAGCCTAGTGACCGCGAACAGCTAATCTCCATGGTCCAGCGTACGGAAGTGCAGGAGCGGCTTCAGGCGTTCGGGGTGTCCGGAACCGAAGCCTTGAACCGGGTCAACAGCATGACCGACGACGAAGTGGCCTCGGTCATTCTGCAAATTGAGCAGTACGCCGGCGGCGATCCTCTCTGGAGAGCTTCGGGGGAGAAAGATGCGGGATACATTTTCACCCTGGTGGTCGCTTTGGCCGTTATCGGTTGTCTGGCGTTCTGCTGGATTTTCTTTATTTGAGTGTCCGTTATGAAAACTGCGGTGGCATTACCCATTCGGTGGTTACTGTGGACCGGTCTGGCCGGTTTGTGGGCCGCCGGCTGCGCCACCGCCCCGCCGAAGGTCGAGTTGCCGGCGAGCCTCGACATTCCCCGCAACGTCGAATTGACCGATGTCCCGTTTCATCCCCAGGATCAGTATCAATGCGGCCCGGCATCGCTCGCCATGACCTTGGAGTGGTCGGGCGTGGCGGTTACCCCTGAGCAATTGAAACCGCAGGTGTACACCGCCAGCCGCCAGGGCAGTCTGCCGCCGGATATGATCGGGGCGGCCCGCCGCCACGGCAGAGTCGCGTACCCGGTTCACCGTTTGGAATATATTTTAAAGGAAGTGGCTGGGGGACATCCAGTCATCGTCCTGCAACGTCTGAGTTCTTTCATGCAGACCACTTGGCACTACGCGGTGGTCATCGGCTACGATCTGGACCGGCGCGAAATCGTCCTCCACTCCGGGGTGAAAAAGAGAGAAGTACTGTCGTTCGACGCCTTCGCCGAAACCTGGCGGCCGTGGAGCCGCTGGGCCATTCTTACCCTGTCGCCGAACAAACTCCCAGTCACCGCAGAGGCCGGGGTTTACCTGAAAGCGGTGGTGGGGCTGGAGCAGACGCAGCGCTGGGGCGAAGCTGAAACCGCCTATGCTACTGCGGCCGCCCGCTGGCCGCACCATCCCACCGTATGGATCGGTCTCGGCAACAGCCGGTATGCGCGGGGAAATCTTAACGGTGCTGAGCAGGCGTTTCGTTCCGCCGTCCGCGCCGCACCCGAGGCGGGACCCGCCTATAACAATCTCGCCCACATCCTCATGGAACTGAACCGTAAAGAAGAAGCCCTGAACGTCATCCACCAGGCCATCCGCCTGGGCGGTCCGCTGGCGGACGTGTTCCGCAAAACCCTCGCGGAAATCCAGCAACACCCCGGCGGTTGAGGCCCCCGATAACTCCCTGCCTTTCGGCTTGTCCTGACCTTCGAAATTTGACAGTATTAGGAGAACCCTCTTTTGTCTCGAGAGTGCCATGCGACGTTTTCGTTATCCAGTTATTCAGATGTTGCTGGCCGTGTCGTTTCTGGCGGCGGCGCCGGTTTTTGCCGGCAATGTGTTCAACACGCTGGCGTTGAAAAAAATGGAGCTGGAACAACGCTATGGCATCACCAACCTGGAATGTTTTCCCTTCCTTGAGGATATCGGTACCAACAGGGATGAAGCGCAACGCGTGGACCACTGCCTGGCGGGGACGACGACCCTGGCTTCCGCTTTAAAGGAAGCGCCCGACACGGGTCTGACCATGGTGGGCATCAGTACGCGGTTTTTGCGCAGTGGCGGGTTTCATACACTGCTGGTGCCGTGGAACGCATCGCAGGAGGACATGGTTCGTGCCCTGCGGGAAAAACCCGCGCCGGAGAAACAGAAACAGTTCATCGCGGAGGTTCATTTATTGAAACAAGGAATTCAATCCGGCTTGCGCATCCGGGAGCTGTATTGCACCTTCCGGATTTCCAACGCGCAATGCCTGCGCGGGTATCAGACTCTGGCCGAGGTGGAGCCGAACCGCCGCATGAGCCGCATGTCCTGGGCTTCCGTCGCCATCACCGATACGCATCTGCCGGAAAAAGACCGTTCGATTTTGACATTGAAGTACGACGACCCTCCGGCAACCATGACACACCGCCTGCAGAACGATCCCGCAGTGGAGACCTGGACACGGGAAAAAAAGATTTATCAGGAAATCAAACAGCAATACGGCAAAGCGCTGGCGGTTTTGCAGGTCCCCAATTTTTTCTGCGATAAAAAATTAGTGCAGGAGCAATGTCTCGAGGGCGCGAAAAATTTCAGTATCGCGGGAAACGATCCGGGCCTGAAACGCAAACTGTGGGGACAGGTGCTCGTCCATAAGCACAACACGCTCATCAAAGACGATCATGACGTCGTCCTCCGGTACGATCTCCCTCCCGCAGAAATTATACGGGTCTTTTCCAACAAACCGGATCAGACGGCTGTGCAGATCAGCATCACCCTCGCCGAAAAACTTGAGAAACGGACCAAGAACAACTCCACCGGCCTGCGCGCCGTGTGCGATCTGGAAGGATTGCTGTCCGCCGACTGCGCGCAGGGGTTCAAAAACTTCATCGCGTTTGTCCGGGATCACCGCGATTACCGGGTGAGCCGTCCGTTCACCGATGTCATGCTGATCGACGGCACCGGGCTCGGCCGGGTGAACTTCGCGCTCAACTCCAAGGTGCGGCACAGTTATATCTATGTCGACGTCCACAGTTCGCCGGAAGAGCTGGCCCGGCACCTGTCCCGCTTCGGCTCCCCGCCATCCGGCCCTGTGCGCTAGCGCATTCTTTCCTTCGGCTTTTGTAGTTGCTCGATTTATCGAGTGGATTATATCCCCTCCTTACCAAGGAGGGGAAACAGGGGAGGTTATAACCTCCCCCTTGTAAAGGGGGCCGGGGGGATTCTTCCTGTGCTTTCGCAGTGGCTCGATTGATCGGCGGAGTACCTCCGCAGGTAATTTTAAAACCTCGGCTGGCGAAAGTAACTTATCCATCTCGCCATAACGCCTTTGCGAAATTTCCTCCGGGCGTTGCCCGGCCCCTCACCTTAATCCTCTCCCCATGAGGGGAGAGGAGAATATTAGCTCCGGGCATTGCCCGGCAACCCCACCTGTATCCTCCCCTTAGTAAGGGAAGGAATATTTAGCATTCATCCGTGTTTATCTGTGTTCATCTGTGGTTCATGGGGTTTTCTCCGCGCTCTCTGCGAACTCTGCGGTGAAATATAAGGGTGACAGGAAAATGATGAAACGTGTCAGTTATCGCGGACGGCGTCGGGAAGGAGCGGATGCTGGGTGTTGTAATCCTGACGGGTCAGCACCAGTTGTTTGCCGGTGTTCAGGCCCGGATGAATGACCAGCGGCGCGAGAAAGTTGCCGGTCATCCGCCGGTAATCCTCCGGCACTGTAACGATGATCCGGACCTGAAACGTGTCCTCCTCCCCGAGCCCGATCGTGCGCCGGTCGTCCGCCGTCAAAGTCACTTCGTAATCGGGAAGGAACAGGACGGGATCGGTGACGACGAACGCCAGCTCCGGCGTAATGAGCGAGTGGAGCCATTGCAGGGGGGAGTCGATGTTGGAATCGAACGGAAGCAGGGCGAACCGTGTTTCCTGCTCGAACCCGTAGAGTCCGTCAGGAATGTTCAAAATGGCGTCGTCGGTCACTTCAAATTCGCCGAAACGGGAGGAAGTGTATTTCATGACTGCAACTGGTCCCGGGTCCAGCGGCCGACCTGCGACGGATCGAATTTCGCGGCGGCGGCCTGCCGGTTTTCTTCCTGGATTTTCAGGAAAATTTCCTCGCGGTACACTTTGGTGTCGCTGGGTGCCTCGATGCCCAGACGCACGGTTTTGCCTTTGATTTCCAGGACGGTGATTTTGATGTCTTGGTTGATGGCGAGGCTTTCGCCGATTTTGCGGGTGAGTACCAGCATGGTTCGGGCCGTGGAAAGGGGTGGGCGGACACGCGTTGTCTGGAGGATTATATCAAAAATATCAAGGATTTCAGGGGAAATGCGCGGCGGGGGAATCCATTTGACAGGCTCGGGGCTTTGTGATAATTTCGCTAACTTCGCCTGCATCAGGTAGAAACCAGCCACAAACCATAAAGCCGGGGTAGCTCAGTCGGTAGAGCAGAGGACTGAAAATCCTCGTGTCGGCGGTTCAATTCCGTCCCCCGGCACCTTTTGAGTGAAAGAGTTAGCCATTTACTCTTTGGTCCCTTCTACCCAAATTGTGCACTAATTGTGCAGTAGATTTTACTTGGACGTTTTCATCCAGCAAACCAACTGCATTGACCATGTGGCCTGGAGCAAGGTGGGCATACCGCAAAGTCATGGTCAATGTCCTATGACCTAGCAGTTCCTTGATAGTTGTAATGTCCACACCGGCCATAACCAACCTACTGGCAAAGGTATGACGTAGGTCGTGAAACCGGAAATCCTTGATCCCTGTTTTTCTCAGGGCGGTATAAAAGGATCGTTTGCAATCTTTAAACCGATTCCCATTACTGCTGGTAAATACATATGGACTATCCAACCGTCTTACGATCCTCTGCAAGGTTTGCCTCAAGGTCTGGTTGATTGGAATTTCCCTACGGTCACCGTTTTTGGTCTTATCAAGCAAGATGAACCCATGTTTCAGGTCAATATGCTTGTCCCATTCAAGGGACAGGATTTCCTCCTTTCGCATCCCTGTATTGAGTGCTGTTACCACAATAGGCTGTAGGTGAGGACTACAAGCATCAATCAATGTTTGGCTTTCCTCTTTGGACAGGAAACGCAATCGCTGATTATTCTCTTGCAGAAGTTT